>CAZNBU010000034.1:0-15346 GCA_964571035.1 uncultured Planctomycetaceae bacterium
GAACGAAATGGGTGCTGTTTGCCTCGTGCGTGTTGCTGAGTATCGCCGTAGCAGCCGGCCACGGGTTCGCGCAGCAAGGCGGGGGCCAGGGCGGACCGGGCGGGGGCCGAGGCCCCGGGCGCGGCGACTGGGATCGCAACAAGGGCAAAGGCAAGAACTGGGACCGCTGGAAGAAGGGCGGCCGCGGCGACACCCGCCTGCCGGAGTTGCAGATCGAGGACGTCAAGCCGGAAGGCATGTACGAAGTGCTGAACCTGCTGCCTGGCAGCAATGATCAACCGCGCATCGGGATGACCAGCAAGATGGCGTACAGGCTGGTGAACTACGATGTCACCACCCAGACGCTGAAGTTCGCGGTGCTGGATTTGGTCAAGAACTCGCTCAGTTCAAAGACGATCAAGCTTCCGCAGGAGTGCCCGGAGTTTCAGGGGCAGCCGCGCATGGCGTTTGATGGCGGCGAGTACGCGGTGATTTCGCAGCAGGCGGGCACGCTGTTCGTCGATGTTGCGGGCGGCAAGGTGAAGGTCGCTGCTGGGCTCGATACGGGTGTCGCGCAGACGCCCGCAGAGCCGCGTCGGCGCGACTGGCGCCGCGATTGGGACCGCAACCGCGAACGCCCGGACTTTCCCGCACAGTCGTATGTAGTGCACGGCGGCGCAGGCGGCAATCACGCGCTGTCGGTACTGGTGAGCTATGACCAGGGCAGCAAGAAGTTCACGGGCAACGGCGCGATGCTGCATGCGGCGTCGGGCAAGAGCATCAGCCTGGCCTGGCCGCACGAGCAGTACGGCGTGCCGCCCCGCGACCGCGACGCTGTGTTCGCCGTGACGTCGGATGAGATCATCGTGCTGGTGATGAAGCCCAAGACACCGGGCGCGTTCAGTAACGCGCACGAGATGAACTGTCTGGTGTTCGACAGCAAGGGCTCGTTCAAGGAAGCCCAGACTTCGCCCGACAACTGGCACGGCGGCGGCGCCCCGCGCGCGGCTTTGAGCCCCGACGGCAAGTATGTCGTCGCGCACCCGGAAGACAGCCTGTCACGCTTTGTCGTTAAGCGCGGCACCTGGGAGCGCGGGTACAAGACCGACTACAACGACCCGTGCATCGGGTTCGCGCCCGAAGGCAACGTGGGCGTATTCATCGAGAACTTGTCGCCGCAGCGCGCAGCCATCAAGGCGATCAAGCTGGACAACTCTGAAGTGCTGTGGAGCACCAGCCTGAAACACGAGGAAGTGCAGGGCGGCGACGATGATGAGCCGTTCACCAGCGTTGGCCCCGGCGCATCAGCGGTCGCCTCGCGGCACGGCATCGTCGCGGGGGTGACTTCCGAGAACGCCACCTACCTGTACACAGCAAAGGTTGTCGAGTTTGAGCCACTGAGCATGGCGTACGACTCCAACGGGCGAAACGTCGCGGCGCTTGCGCTGGACCGTGTGTTCGTGATCGACGCGCGTTCCTGCGCCGAGACGCACAGCGTTTCCTTTGACAAGCCTCTGCCAAACGGCTCGCTGGGCGAGTTCGTTGCGTTCGACAGCAAGTCGCAAAAAGTGCTGGCTTGCGTGCGCAACCAGGGGGCATGGCTGATCGATCTGGGCACGCAGAAGATCGAGACCAAGCTGCCGCCGATTCCCGGCACGTGGGCCCGGCCGCTGCCCGACCTGTCCGGGATCATTTACACCTCGCCAAAGGACCAGGGCGGCAACGTGATGTTGCAAAAGATGGACGGCAGCGAGCCGACACGCCTGTACCGCTGCGAATACAAGGACACGCTGGCGGTCTGCTTGTGGGTGCACGACAAGGGCAACGAGTTCCTGATCACCGAGCGCGATGTCGGCGAAGGCAAGCTCTTCCTGATCAACGAGAAGGGTGAGAAGACGGTTGAGTACAACGTCGCAGAGGTAGACACTACGTACACCGGCGACAAGTGCGTCGCCGCGTTTGTCAGCAAAGGCAAGCAGGCGGTGCTGATAAACGAGGTGAACCACTGGGGCTACACCGGCATCAACTGCTCGGTGATCAACCCGACCGGCACCGAGCCCGTGGATTCACTGATGACCGGCGTCTTCAAGACAGAAGAGCTGCCCGGCAAGAGCACATACGGCCTGACCGCTGCCTCGCCATTCTTCGGCGCGCAGCATTGGGGCAACGAAAAGGTGTGCAGGTTCGCCTGTCCAGCCGGCGTGCTGGAAGCCGACATCGGCAAGGGCCAGTTCACGCTGTATGCCTGGAGCCGCAAGCCATCGGGCATCGCGGCGATCAACCCCAAGGGCCGCGAGTTTTTCGTCGCGGGCTCAGTGGGGCTGACGACCTACAAACTGAAGTAGGGAGCAAGCCTTTGCAAACCGCCGCACGGGTGTGCGGCGGTTTGCATTGGGCGCTAGCGAGCGATACGGAACTGGTCCAGCGGGCTGGTCTGCGGCGTGGCGAACTGCGGGAACTCGCTGAGCGGGTCCATTGCGTTTTCCGGCGCGCGCAGGCCAAGGAACAGCTCGGGCGTGGTGCCAAGACGGTGCAACGCTTGCACGAAGCGCATGAACTGCACAAACTCTTTGCGGGTTTCCCAGCGCGAGATTGTGGACGGATCGACCGCAACCGCGGCTCCCAGCGCCTGCAAGCTCAGGCCCGAACGGTGGCGCATCTCGCGGAACATGCGTCCACGGTGCGGCTTGATGATTTGACGAATCTCAGTCACGGCATCTCCTAAGATGCGACCCTCTCCCACGCGCAACCCGAATCCGCCCTCGGGGCGTTCCGGTGCGAATCTTCAATGCTTAAACTATCGGCACGATCCCCGGTGGACTGCACCGGAAAAATAAAAAACATAAAAGCGAGCTATGCGCGTAGTCTTCCTGGGCACACCTGAAATCGCCGTACCTATCCTGCGCGCGCTCGCGAACTCGCCGGAGTTCAAGCCGCAGCTCGTGATGACACAGCCGGACGCCCGGCGTTCGCGCCGCGGCGTAGCCGAGCCAAGCCCGGTGGCTCGCGCGTCGGCAGAGTTGGGGTTGCCGTGCGAAGCGGTCGAGAATGTCAGCAAAGGCGATGCGTTTGCGCGGCTTGAGGCGGCGGCGCCCGACATCATTGTGGTCGTCGCATTCGGACAACTGCTGAAGCAACGAGTGCTGGACCTGCCACGCTACGGGTGCATCAATTTTCACCCAAGTTCACTGCCGAAGTATCGCGGCGCGGCACCGGTGCAGCGCGCGGTGATGGATGGCGTTGCCGAGTCGGGTCTCAGCGTGATGCAGCTGGTGCGCAAGATGGACGCGGGGCCGATCCTCATACAGCGTCCGTGGCCGCTGGACACCAACAAGGATGCGGCGGAACTGTTGGCCGAAGCGGCTGAGCTGGGCGCGCTGATGATTCTGGAGGTGCTTCGGCACATTGATACAATAGAGCCGCGCCCGCAGGACGAGTCCGCAGCGACGTTCGCCCCGATGCTCGAGAAATCCGACGGTGAGCTTCACTTCGCGCGCACTGCAAACGAACTGCATAACCGGATTCGCGCGGTACAGCCGTGGCCAAAGGCTGAGGCATGGCTTGAGCGAGAGGCGCCCGTGCGCGTGATTGTGCGGCGCGCCTCGATTGCAGACGGGCAGGGGCCGGCCGGCAGCGTCCTGGGCGTGACGACCGACGGCGTCGTGGTCGGCTGCGCAGTTGGGGCGCTGCTGCTGCGCGAGATTCAGCTGGAAGGCAAGCCGGTGCGTCCGGCGCGGGACGTAGCCAACGGGCTGCGACTGCAACCGGGCGAGAAGTTCAGGGTCTAGAATGGCACGAAAGTCAGCCAAGGACGAAGTTGGCGAACCCGGCGAACACCCGGTGACCGCCGCGCTTCCGTCGGCGCCGGATACACCGACGCTGGGCTCGCTGATCCGTGCCAATCAGATGCTGGCGATCAAGGGCACGGACAAGGCGTTCGCGCTGGATCAGCTTGTGGGGTGCGCGGCGCGCGCGCTGAACCTTAACGCAGCCGAGCAGCTTGATCTCTCCGCGGCGGTGCACGCGCGCGAAGCCGCGTTGAACACGCAGCTTGGACCGGGGTGGGCGGCGCCGCATGCCACGCTCGACATCGCGGAAGAGCTGGTGATCGTGGTCGGGCGCAGCAAAGCTGGCATCGACTACGGGCGCGAAGAGCTGGGGCGGGTGCACCTGCTCTGCCTGCTGATCAGTTCGCCGCGCACGCACGACCACTACCTGCGAGTGCTGGCGCAGTTGGCCAACGCGTTCCGTGATCAGGAGCACCCCGATCGCCTTGAGAAGGCGGTGAAAGCCGACACCCCGGCGAAGCTGCGCAGCGCGCTCGGCGAAACCGTACGCCGTCGGCGCTGGGTTCTCTCGCGCCGCCTGCCGCAGGTAACGCGGGCGCTGGTGCGCAATTTGCTGCGCTTTGCGGACGAGATTGACGCCGAGGCGATCCTGCTGTTTTCGGACGTATTCCGGAACCAGAGCCTGCTTGGCTCTTTCATTAGCAAGCGCATCGTGCTGGCGACGCGCGCGGTCGACATCCCGGAGGGGATCTCAGAGAAGGCGCGCGGAGTTGTGCGCCTGGCCCGCGGCGATTTCAGCGTCGAAAGCGCTGTGCAACTTGCCATGCTGGCTGCCGGCGCGCGCGGCCTGCTGGGCAACGGGAGCCGTGTCGTCGCGGTATGCGGCGCAAAAGGCAGCGACACGTTTGATACCGTGCGCATCGAGACACCGCGGTTGACGGTTTCGCGCATCTACAGCAAGGGCGGAAAGGAATCCGTCCAGCCGGAAGTATTTGAACGTGCGATCCAGTTGATGGTGGAGTTAGCTGAGGAAGGCCGCGAGGGCCGCTCGCTCGGAAGCTGCATGATCCTCGGCGATGAAGAAGCCGTGCTCGGCATGACGCAGCAGCTCACGATCAACCCGTTCCGCGGGTACTCCGAAAACGAGCGCAACCTGCTGGACCCGGCACTGGAGGAGACGGTGAAGGAGTTCGCAAGTCTCGATGGCGCTTTCGTAATCACTCGCACGGGCATCATCCAGAGCGCGGGCTCGTACCTCACACCGCCGGCGGAAGTGCGCGTCGAATTGCTCTCGGGCCTTGGCACACGCCACCGGGTGGCCGCCGCCATGACCAAGGCGACCAAGGCTGTGGCACTGGTGCTGTCGCAAAGCACCGGGCGCGTTACGGTGTTCAAGGGGGGCAAGGAAGTGCTGAGCGTTTCGCCCACCCGCAAGCGTGTCGAGGCAACGCCCGAGGCGGAAGAGTGAGCGAGCACGAGGACAAGCCCCGCGTCGTGGAAGCCGAGATCGTGCGCGATCCCGACAGGACGCCGCAGCGCGTGGACGTTGAGCGCGTACAGGAAGGCAGCCTTGGCGGCATGCGCTGGGCGACTCGCGCGAGAGTGATCGGCGGCGACGGTGAAGTCACTGAAGAAGCCCTGCGCCGGGCGCGCGGGCGATTCGGCGTGGTTGCGGTCATCTCGCTGCTGATCACTGCGGGGTTTATCTATCTTGCCCTCATGACCGAATCGGTGCTGCTTGCCGCGATCTGCCTGATCCTGGGAATCCTGTCCGGGTTGGTCGCCATGGTGTTTGGCGCCGTCTGGCGGCTGATCGGCCGATTGACCGCCGCGCCAAAGTGAGCACATCGCCTGCTATCATGGCGGCATGACACCCAACCGTAATCCGCAGGCAAAGCAGATGGCCGACGAGTCCATGGTGCGCAACCTCGCTGCCCAGGCGCGGGCAATCTGGCCGCAGGAACAGCCGTTGCTGGAGCGCTACGGCCTGCCGCGCGACGCGCGCATACTTGATCTGGGTTGCGGGACGGGCGAGATCACGGTGCGTCTGGCGGAGTTGTTCCCGGATGCCACGGTGATCGGTGTTGATCTCGAGCAGTCTCACCTGAACACCGCAACGCAGCGCGCTGCAAGGTTCGGCGCGCGTGTCGAGTTCAAACGCGGCGATGCCTATGAACTTCCATTCGACGACGCCAGCTTCGACCTGTCGGTCAACCGCCACATGACGCAGGCCGTGCCGGAAGCCTGGAAAGTGATCGCTGAGATGACACGCGTGACCAAGCCCGGCGGGCGCGTCCACGTGCTGGCGGAAGACTACTCAATGATGCATTTCTGGCCGGTGAAGGGCGACAGCGACGAGTTCTGGCGGCTGGGGCCTATCACGTATGCCGCCAACACCGGCACCGACCTGCGCGTTGGCCGCAAGGTGTTCACCTGGATGAGCGAGTTGGGGTTGGCAGACGTACGCGTAGACTACGTCACGCTCGACACGGTGCGCGTGGACCGCGAGACCTTCGCCCAGATCTGGGAAGCCTGGCGCGACGGGTACACCGATACTATCGCTGAAAACACGACCTTGACGCGTCAACAGGTATGCGACGCCTGGAACGACATGATCGCAGCCATCCGCAACCCGCACGGCTACGCCTGCTGGCAGATCCCGATCACGGCCGGGACTGTGCCCGCGGCACCTTGACGGATCTACTCGTTCGCTGCCAGCCAGCGCTCGGCGTCGATGGCAGCCATGCATCCGCTGCCGGCGGCGGTGATTGCCTGGCGGTAGGTATGGTCCTGCACGTCGCCGGACGCGAACACGCCTTCGACACTTGTGTAGGTGTTTGGGTAGTCCGTGGGGCCGCCGGCTGCACCGCCTGTCACGAGGTATCCGTTGTCGTGCATCTTCAACTGGCCCTTGAACAGGTCGGTATTGGGGATGTGACCGATCGCGACGAACACGCCGTCGGCTTCGATGTCGTGTACTTCGTTCGTCTTCAGGTTGCGCGACTTCACGCCGCGCACCGTGCCGTTGTCGCGCAGCAGGTAGTCAAGCGGCTGCTCGTTCAGGCTCCACTTGATCTTCTCGTTCTTCTGTGCGCGCGCGAGCATGACCTTGCTGGCGCGGAACTCTTCACGCCGGTGCACCAGGTTCACATCACCGAAGCGCGTAAGGAACGTGGCTTCCTCCATCGCGCTGTCGCCGCCGCCGATGACGATCATCTTCTTGCCGCGATAGAACGCGCCGTCGCAGGTCGCGCATGTGTGCAAGCCACGCGCGATCAGCTTTTCTTCCCCGTCGATCCCCAGCAGCCGCGACCGCGCGCCGGTTGAAATGATGACCGCGTCGGCGAGGTATTCGGTCTCCTCGACAGTGATCTTGAATGGACGCGCGCTGAAGTCGACCCGCGTGACGTCAACATCCTTGAACTCCGCGCCGAAGTCGATCGCTTGCTGCCGCATGCGTGCCATCAGGTCCGGGCCCGAAATGCCGCCGTCCGGGAAGCCCGGAAAGTTCTCGATCTCTGTGGTGAGCATCAACTGGCCGCCGGGCGGGCCGCCTGCGCCGAAACCCGCCAGCACTAGCGGTTTCAACCCGGCGCGCGCCGTGTACAAAGCCGCGGTGTCGCCCGCGGGGCCTGATCCGATCACGATAACCTTGCGATGCTCACTCATTTGCATTCCTTCCAGAAGCCTGTGTCCTGCGGTTTCGGCATCTAAACAACATGCTGCGTGGTTTCCATTCCCCAGCGCGGGTTACTGGCGCTATTGCGGGCCAGCCCCTAACATCCCGCGCCATGGTCAAGGGCCGCAACATCTGGGTGGGCGTCTTGCTGGGATGGCTTATCCCGGGGCTTGGGCACTTCTACATGAAGCGCTTCCGCCACGGCGCGTTCTACCTGGTTGCGATTGCAGCGACCTACACGGCCGGGATGCTGATCGCGGAAGGCACCGCCGTCAATTACACCCTGCACGAGTACTACTTCTACTGCCAGTTGCTTGCCGGGCCGGTGACGTTCGGTCTTGAGTTCCTGCGCGGCGGCGAGGCGATCTACCTTGCTGACAGCATCAGCATCCTGCGCCACCAGACCGGCGTGGTGTATGCGGCCACCGCGGGCGTGCTCAATCTCATTGTGATCTGCGAGCTGTACCGCCGCTGGGCACAGCCTGAGGCGCCCGGCCCCGCCGACACCATGCGCGTCGGCGCCAGCAGGGGGGCAAAGGATGCTTGAGTACATCCTGCTGTACGTCCCGCTGGCGGTTGTGGCGGGCATGGTCATGGGGGTCGCGGGGTCGCGCGACTTCAAGCGTGGCCTGTTGCGCGGGGCGTTGAACGCCGGCCTGTTGACTGGCGGCATGGCGATCCTGATCTTTCTCGTCCAACTGACGACCGACCCGACCATGCTGTCGTAGTGCTTCCATAAGTCAGGTTGCCGACACTCCCTTCATGTGATCAAATGGTGGGGGAGTTCCCATTGAACCAGCGCGAAGCCGTCGTGCGTGAATACACACCCGGCGAAGTCCTGTGCCGCCAGGGAGCCGCTGCCAATCGGCTGATCGTGCTGCGCAAGGGCGGCATCCGCTGCACGGTGGTGCCCGACAAGGTGCTGGTTGAAGCTGACGACGCGCGGCTTTCGCGCGGCCATATCATCGCAAACTATCACGAGCCCGGCCTGCTGATCGGCCTGGAAAGCGCACTTGCGGGCCACTACCAGTCCAGTGTGGTCGCGGTGGACACCACCACGGTGGCCGAGATTCCGATTGATACACGCGGCCTGATGAGCGCGCTGAACGACCGGCCGCAGGTCGGTGTCGCGCTGGCGCGCATGCTGGCTAAGCGGCTGATGGGGGCCAATCGCAGTCTCGGCAGCGCGCAGCGGCAGGCAAGCCGCTACATGCGCGACTTCCAGGGCATGTGCTCGGATTTCTACAACGTTGTGCAGCGCGTGGGCGAAGGCAATCCTGGCGAAGACGAAGTGGTCGAGGCGTTGAACGCCGCCAAGCGCACCTGGGCCTACGGGCTGGGCGAAACCGGCGGCGCTGAAGTGGCGCGCAACACCCGCACGCTGCTGGCGAAGGTGGTTGAGGACAAGCGCGTAACCGGCAAGCAGCGCAACCTGAGCCCCGGCGACTACCTCTGTCGCAAGGGCGATGCCGGCGGCACCGTCTATCTGCTGGTTTCCGGCCGCCTGAGCGTGCGGGTCGGCAACGAGCAGTTCGGTGTGATTCGGCCGGGTGAAACGGTAGGCGAGATGGGGGTGCTGCTTGGCGAGGACGAGCCCAAGCGCATGGCCGACATCATCGCCGACGAGCCGAGCCTGTGCGGCGTCATCCGTAACGACCAGTTCATTTCGGTCATCAGCTCGCAGCCGCGCCTGCTGATCAACCTGTGCAAGACCATGACCCTGCGGGTGAAGTCGTTCGAGCAGCTTGCCGCCGAGAGCGACGATGCCCTGCGGGCTGTTGCGGCGCGGTTTGACGGCAGCGGCGGCAGCTTTGAGCACGACGTCAGTGAGTTGCGCCGGCGCCTGACGATGCTGCTGGATGACAGCCAGCTTCCTCTACAGGACGATGTGGACGCTCTTAGCCGCCTGGCAGACCGCTGGAACGAAAGAATGGGGGACTTAAAGGAGAAGCTGGGGGTGACCCGATCGGGGTGACCTCCGACACATGAAAAAACTCAAAAGACTTATTGCCACAAAAACATAAAAAAGCTAAAGTTCGTGTGCGTTGCAAAGGAGCAAAGCAATGGCCACACGGACGGCGGCATTCCTCTTCTTGATTTTCTGCATGGCGGGCACGCTTTCCGCCGGCGACTATTCCGACGACCAACCCCTGCCAGCCAGTTTCACCGCCGAAGCATCGGCGGACAGTGAACCTGCTGATACGGAATCACCGGCAGTCACCGGGCTGGTGCTGCGCGCCGGCGCCGGCCTGCTGATCGTTGCGCTGGTCACAGCCGGCGGCGTGTGGGTGCTGCGCCGCAATCCCAACATGAAAAAGTACTTCGGCGGCGCGGGCGTTGTGCGCGTGCTGACCCGGACGTACCTGGGCAGCAAGACCAGCGTCTACCTGCTGAAGGTTGGCGACCGTGTTGTGCTGGTGGGCAATGCGCCCAGCGGCCTTACCGCGCTTACCGAAATCACCAACCCCACCGAGGTTACTCGCCTGATCGCTGAGACCGAGGCCAAGCCCGCGAAAGTGGAGGCGGAGCCCAAGCGCGAGTTTCGTCAGACACTGAAGGAATCTATTTCGCCGCCGGAGACCATTCCGATGCGGCGCGACCGGCTTGACACAAGCGCGCCCACCCGAGCTGTGAGGAGCACCTCCGGCGAGGAGACAGAGGGCGCGCGCAAGCTGGCGGCAATCCGCGCGGAGCTTGACCGGATGCATAGCGGAAAGGTGGGGGCGTAATGAAAGTTTTCTCCGTCGGCAATCGGCAATCGGTAATCGCGCGGGCTTTTGCCGTCCTCAAGAGCTCCAGGGTGTGCCGCACGTTCCTCGTCCTTGGCGCCGCCGCGGTGGTGCTGTTCCTCGCGGGCCCGACGGCTGACGCGCAGGGGATTCCCAAGCCGACGTTCGTCGAGCGCGCCGAGACCCCCGAAGACGTGGTCTCTACGATTGAGCTGCTGCTGCTGCTGACCGTGCTGACGCTCGCGCCCAGCATCCTGATCATGACCACGGCGTTCACGCGCATCATCATCGTGCTGAGCTTCGTGCGCCGTGCGCTCGGCACCAACGAACTGCCGCCGAACCAGTTGCTGATCGGGTTGGCGCTGATCCTCACCGCCATGGTGATGCGGCCGACGATCACCGACATCAAAGATAACGCAATGCAGCCGTACCTGGACGGGGCGGTGACGCAGGACTACGCGTTCAAGTACAGCGTCGACTCATTGCGCAAGTTCATGTTCACACACGTGGACCCGGACGACCTGCGCCTGTTCAAGGAGATCAACGACGATCCGCAGAACCCAAAGCCATGGGCCAAGTACGGGGACGTAGACACCTTCGTGCTGATTCCCGCGTTCGTCACCAGCGAACTCAAGCGCGGGTTCTACATGGGGTTCATCCTGTACCTGCCGTTTCTCGTGATCGACCTCGTGATCGCAACCGTGCTGATCAGCATGGGCATGCTCGTGCTGCCGCCGGTGTTGATCAGTCTTCCGTTCAAGCTGCTTCTCTTCGTGATGGTCGACGGGTGGAACCTCGTCGTGATGGGCATTGTGCGCAGCTTCCAGATTGCGCCAACTTTGTGAGGTAGACCGTGATTGACCAGGAACAACAGGCTGTAGACGTCGTCAACCAGGCCCTCGAGGTCACGATTGAGCTGGCGCTGCCGCTGCTGATTGCGGCGCTCGCGATCGGGTTGATCGTCTCGATCCTTCAGACCGCAACCAGCATCCAGGAACAGACGTTGTCGTTCGTCCCCAAGATCATCGCGGTGGGCGTACTGATCATGCTGCTGTTCCCGTGGATGTCGCAGGTGATGTCTGAATACACCACCACACTCTGGGCCGACGTGATGCCCAGCTTCCTCGTTTCCCGCCACGCCGGAGGGTAGTCATGCTTCCCGTACCGTACCGCTGGTTCTTCTACACTGAGCTATGCACGCTGCCGCAAACGCCGGCGTTCCGCGCCACCACGACATCGGCTGCGCGCGGCACCAAGCCAACCTGGGTGCCCGTGGCGCGCGGGTTTGCCGAGCGTCCGCGTCTGCTTGAGACCACAAGCGGGGGCGCGCTGCGTGGATAAGTTCCTGGAAGATCCCGCCACGGCCATCATGCCGTACGTGCAGTCCTTCCTGCTGGTGTTCCTGCGGGTTGGCGGGATGTTCCTGCGTGCGCCGCTGTTCGGCAGCGAGATGTTTCCCGCGCGGGCGCGCATTGGCGCAAGCTTCTTTCTGGCGCTGGTCATGTTCTTTCCGGTGATGCGCATGCACGGGATGACCGACCTGAACCTCAGCCCCGGGGCGCTGGCCGGCGCGTGCTTTATCGAGTTCGGGTTGGGCATGCTGATCGGGTTCTGCGCGGGCGTGCTGCTTCACGGGTTGAGTATGGCGGGCCACATCATCGACACCGAGATGAGCTTTTCGCTGGCACAAGTGTTCGATCCGACCTCGCAGGAGAATAGCTCGCTGGTAGCGCAGTTGCTGCTGCTCGGCGGCACGGTGCTGTTTTTTGTGATGGGCGGGCACCACGTGGTGGTCAACGGCATGGCGTTCAGCTTTGAGCGCATCCCGCCGCTGGCTGCCGAGTTCAACGACAACGTTTTCAACTATGTGCTGCTGCAGATGGCGCCGCAGGTCTTCATCATCGGCGTAACGTTTGCAGCCCCGGTAATGGCGGCGGTGTTCCTCAGCACGGTAGGGCTCGCGCTGATGGCGCGCATCGTGCCTGAGCTGAACATGTTTGCTTTCGCGTTCCCGCTGCGCATTGCAGTGGGGTTTGTGTTCCTTGAGCTGAGCGTGCGGTACCTCGCGCCGGTGGCGGACAAGCTGGTGCAGGGGACCTACCTGCACCTGGCCAACGTCATCACGCGCATGTAGCGGCAGACCATGGCAAACGACGACCAGGGCGAGAAGACAGAACAGCCGACGCAAAAGCGTCGGCGTGACTCCCGCGAGAAGGGCCAGGTTGCGCGCAGCAACGACCTTTCCGGGAGCGTGGTTCTGCTTGCCGGGTGCGCGTTGCTGCTGGTCGTAGGCGGTTGGTCGCTCGACAAGATCGTCGGCATGTGCACGTACCTGTTCGCGAACATCGACAGCATTGACATCTCGACAAAGACCGTGAACGCCCACGCGTGGAACGGCGGGTGGATCCTCGCCATGGCTCTCGCGCCGCTGCTGGCGATGATCTTCCTGATCGCGTTTGCAGTAACCGCGGGCCAGGTCGGGTTTCACCTTAGCGGCAAGGCGCTTACGCCGGATTTGAACCGGCTTAACCCGATTAAGGGCCTCGGCAAGCTCGTCTCCATCCGCTCTGTCGTGAAGCTGCTGACAGGCCTGATGAAGATGGCCGCCGTCGGCGGCGTAGTCGCGCTCGTGCTGTACACCGAAGTGCCGCAGATCATCGCGCTGCTGAAAAACCTGAGCGTCACCGGCAACACGACGCCCCAGGTCGCGGCGTTCATCGCGCAGGAGACGCTGCTGCTGGGCCTGTACGCCAGCATCACGCTGGTTGCGCTGGCGGTGCTCGACTACTCCTACCAGCGCTGGCAGCACAACGAAGACATCAAGATGACCAAGCAGGAGGTCAAGGACGAGATGCGCAACATGGAGGGCGACCCCCAGGTGCGCAAACGCCGGCAGGAAGCCCAGCGCAAGCTCGCCCAGAGCAACATGATGCACGAAGCCAAGAGCGCGCACGTGATGGTCACCAACCCGACGCACATCACGATCGCGATCCGCTACAAAGAAGAAGACAGCGCGCCGATGGTGGTCGCCAAGGGCGCAGACCACCTCGCGATGAAGCTGCGCGAACTGGCCAAAGAGCACGACATCCCCATCGTCGAGCGCAAAGAGCTGGCCCGCGCGATGTACCGCTACGTCGAAGTCGGCGAGCGGGTGCCCGAGAAGTTCTGGAAGGCCGTCGCGGAGATTCTCGCCTTCATCTGGCGCAGCGACGAGGAAATGAAGCGGCGACTGTTGACTGAGAAAGCGTAGACATGGCTGGAGCAGGCACCATCAAACCGTCCGCCCGCGGCATGCGCGGCGTCACCGACTGGATCAGCGGCAACAAGACGCTCGTGTTCGCGATTGGGTTGTTCGCGGTGTTCGCGATCATCCTGGTGCCGCTGCCGACGTTCATCCTCGACTTCCTGCTGATCGCCAACATCACCTTCAGCCTTCTGATCCTGCTGGCGGCGATCTTTGCCGAAAAGCCGCTCAGCCTGAACACATTTCCCACGGTGCTGCTGGTAGGCACGTTCTTTCGCCTAAGCCTGAACATCGCCACCACGCGCGCCATCCTGAGCAACGGCGGCAGCGCGCAGGGCGGCGACATGAGCGCCGTCGCGGGCGAAGTGGTCGCCACGTTCGGCGCGGTGGTTACTGGCGCCACGGGTGACAGCACGACCGCGCTCGTCGGTGTCGTCGTCGGGTTCATCATCTTCGTCATTCTCGTGCTCGTGCAGTTCCTCGTTGTCACGAAGGGCGCAACCCGTATCGCAGAAGTGGCTGCGCGTTTCACACTGGACAGCCTGCCGGGCAAGCAGCTTGCGATCGACGCCGACATGAACGCCGGCATAATTGACGAGAAGGAAGCCAAGCGCCGCCGCGAAGAGGTCAGCCAGGAAGCCGACTTCTACGGCGCGATGGACGGCGCTTCCAAGTTTGTGCGCGGCGACGCCATCGCCGGCATCCTCATCACGCTGATCAACGTCTGCGGTGGCCTGCTGGTCGGTATCGCAATCATCGACCCGCCGCTGGCCTTCGCCGACGCCGTCAAGCTGTACACCGTGCTGACCATCGGCGACGGGCTCGTCAGCCAGATCCCCGCCTTCCTCGTCAGTATCGCGGCAGCGTTGATTGTCTCGCGCAGCAGCACACGCTCGGCGCTGGGTGACGCGGTCAGCGGCCAGTTCATCATGAATCCGACCATCATGCTCGTCGCTGCCGGCGTTCTGCTGGCGATGATCATCGGCCTCGGCGGCAGCCTGCCGCTGCTGCCGATGCTCGCGCTGGGCGGTGGGCTGGTTGCCGGCGGTTGGTGGCTTCGCAAACGCAAGAAGGCAACCGCCCGCGACGAGCAGGCCAAAGTCGATGCAGAAGAAGCGAAAGCGGCCAAAGAGCCGGAGAAGGTGGAAGCCCTGCTGCACGTGGACCCGATGGAGTGCCACGTTGGGTTCGGGTTGATCAAGCTGGTGGACGCAGCGCAGGGCGGCGACCTGCTGGATCGCGTGACCATGATCCGCCGCCAGATGGCGCTGGATTTCGGGCTGGTGATCCCGCCGATCCGCATCCGCGACAACATGCAGCTCGACGCCAACGAGTACGTCTTCAAGATCCGCGGCGCCGAAGTGGCCCGCGGCACAGCCATGCCGGACCAGTACCTCGCCATGGACGGCGGCGTCGCCCGCGGCGAGCTGGACGGTGTCGCAACCACCGAGCCCGCGTTCGGGCTGCCTGCCACGTGGATCACCGCGGCTGAGAAGCCGCGCGCCGACAGCATGGGCTTCACGGTGGTGGATTCGACCAGCGTGATCGCCACGCACCTCACGGAGACGGTGAAGCGTTTTGCGCCGGAGCTGCTCTCCCGCGAAGAGGTCAACCACCTGCTCGACAACGTCAAGCAGGTCGCGCCGAAGGTCGTGGAGGACGCGCTAGCGAACCTCAAGCCGGCGGACATTCAGAAGGTGCTGCACAACTTGCTGAGCGAGCGCGTAAGCGTCCGCGACATGGGACGCATTCTGGAAGTGCTGTCGGATTACGGCACCCGCACCAAGGACCCGGAAGTGCTGACCGAGTTCGTGCGCGCCGGCCTCGCCCGCAACATCTGCGAAGCGTTGCGCGAAAGCGACGGCAAGCTGCACGTCGTCGCGCTGAGCCCCGAGCTGGAAGAGCTGATCCAGGCCGGCATCGAACG
>CAZNBU010000035.1:0-7653 GCA_964571035.1 uncultured Planctomycetaceae bacterium
GCTACGGCGCGACGTGCTATTCGGGCATGCCATTGGCGATTCGCTTGAACCCTTCCTTGAACGTGGTCAAACCGAAGTTCATCACGGCTCCCAGCCGCTTCTTTGACAGGACGACATGCGTGCGGCACTGGGCGAAGTCGATCGGGTGGTTGGCGGATTTCGACTTCAATTCAAACACCACAAGATCATCGATCAGCACATCCATCTTGAACGCCTTTTCGATGATCAACCCGTCCCATTCGATCCCGACTTCCACTTGCCGCTTCACGTCGTACCCGAGCTTCGCCATCTCGTGGCAGAAGATGTCCTCATAAACCGATTCGTACAACCCGGGACCAAGCGCCCGGTGAATACGAATGCCAACATCAAAAGCGTCCGTCATGATCCGCTCTTCAGGCACAGCCATAACGCCTCCTTGTAGTTCGTCGCGACGTTGCGCTCGTAGCATCGTCGCGCGCCAGTTTTTCAACCTTCAGCCCACCCCAACGCCGATCGGTATTCGTCCGGAGTATCCAGGTCGATCAACACGCCGTCGTTTTCGGTCGCGACTTCTTTGACCTGATCGGCTCTGTCGTCGATAACTTTGCGGGCGGTTTCGTTCTGGGCTAGTTCCATGAACGGCTGGCGAAACCCTATGTCCACGAGCATCGGATGGCCGCGCTTGCCTTTGTGCGTGGGGATGAAGATGCGCATCAGGCTGGCGCGCCACTTGGCGTAGGCGTCAATCAGCGCGCGTACGTCGGCTGCTCTCACCAGCGGCACGTCTACCGGCCAGACGATGCAGCAGTCGGTGCTGAAATCCTGTGCTCGCATGCCCAGCTTGAGGCTGCTGACCTGGCCCTGCTCGGGATGCTCGTTGAGGATCACGTTCGCGTCGGCCAGCTTCGCGCCCGCGCGGATCGCCGCCGCGTCCTTGCCCAGCACCACGTGAAAACGTTTACAGCCACCCGAGCGCGCGGTGTCCAGCACGTGGTCGATCAGTGTCTTGCCGGCCCACGGAAGCAGCGCCTTCGGCTGACCCATGCGCGTGGACTCGCCCGCCGCCAGCACAATTACAGCCGCGTTGATTTCATGCTGATCCATGCCGCGACGATACCCGCCGCCCCACGCCCTTGCTACTTCGCTTCGGGCGGGAACAGCACGTCGGTCGGCACACTGGCACCATCGTCAACGCCCGGCGGTTTCCACTTGAAGACCGCCGACGCCTCGTTGCCGCGCTGCATGTACTCAACGCGAATCTCGTGCATGCCCGCCGTCAGCGTTGCCTTCCCCACGCGCTGGCGCTGGCCGTTGGCGTTGTCGTTGTCCACGACAAGCTCGCCGTCAATCCACAGCCGGCTGCCGTCATCGGTCTGCAACGCAAACGCGTACTCGCCGCCCTGGGCCGCGTTGAGCCGGCCGGTCCAGCGCACCGCGAAGTCGGTGTCAAACGGCAGCGCGAACGAGCGCGCGTCGGCAAAGTCAATGTTCGCGTCGCGGCGGATCAGCACCGGCGTTTGCCCGCTCAGGTCGGGCAGAGTGCGGTCCGGGTTTTCCAGCCGAAAGTACTCCGCGCGCAGCCCGTTCTTGGCTGCGCTGCCCAGCTCAAACACCCGCGGGTCCGAAAGTAGCAGATCGCTGCGCACACGCAGGCTGCCGCCGACCAAGGTGGCGGGCAGCCGCGCTTTCAAACTGTCGCCGTCGCGCGTGGCGCGCAGCGCGGCTTCGGTATAGCGGTCGCCGGTCGGCACCAGAATCTGCACGTCGGAGCCCGCCAGGCGCGCGCACTTCACGACAATCTCGCCGCCCGGCAGCAGAACTGCCGGCTCAATCGAGGCGATCTCCGGCCGCCGCTGTGCGTCCATCACGCGGATCAGCCGCCGCCCCTCAAAGCGCTGGTCGTACACATCGGCTGCGCGCACCTCGATCACGTGTGTGCCGGGAACTAGCCCGGCTGGCAGTGCGGATTTCCAAAGATGGTTGCTGGGCAGCGGGGACGGCATGCGCTGGCGCAGGGCTGTTTCGACGTAGGCGGGGTCGTTTTCGAGCGTCCATTCCATCCGCTGCCACTCGCCGTCGTTGATGCGCCACTCAACGGCGGAGCGCTCCGACCCGCCGAACACATTGACGTACACCGGCACTCCCTCGGCCCTGTCCGACCAGACTTCGTCCGGCGCCTGGATGTTCATCTGGTAGTCGTCGTCACGGCCTGCGGCTTTGTAGCGCAGCGAGTGCTCGTTGCCTTTGAAGCTTGCGATCACGTACCCGTTCGGTCCGCCGCAGCGCATGGTGGCGTGCGGGATGCCGCGCTCGTCAGGCTCGCCGCGCCACCAGCACCCTGAAACGGTGACGATGTTGGCGTGCTCAAGCGCCGCTTCGCCCTTCCATGCGTCTTCCTCAATGAACATGTGGTGGTGCGTGTGCGTGTGCCCTGAAATCGCCAGCACGCGTGTGCGTGTCTGGATGATCTCATACAGGCTCGCCCGGTTGCGGATGCTCAGTGTCGGCAGCGGAATGCGGGACGTAAGCGGAATATGCATCATCAGCACCACCGCACGATCCGGCGGCACGTGCGCCAGGTCTGCTTCCAGCCAGTTCAACTGCGATTCGGGCAGGTACCCAAGATACGCATTGCCGTCCCAATACACGTTGTCGAGCGCGACGAAGTGCACCTTGCCGTAATCCCACGAGTAGTAGTTCGGGCCGTACACGCGGCGGAAGGTTTCGTCGGAGTCGATGTCGGTGGCGGCGTCAAAGTTCAGATCATGGTTGCCGATCACGTTGTACCAGGGAATGCCAACCCGGCTGATCGCGGCGTTGATGTGCTGAAACAGGTTGAGGTCGTTGCCGACAATGTCGCCGAGCGTGACACCGAACGCGGCTTTCGTGCCCACCAGCTCAGCGACCGCGTCGTTGGCCACGTAGCTGACCTGTTGCAGGTCGTACGGCTGAGGATCGGCGAAGAAGACCACGTCGAAGTCTTCGGGCTCGTCCGCCTGCACCAGCGGGAAGTCGATGCTCTTGGGCAGCTCGCCGGTCGGCGGGATGCCGCCGAATCGCAACTTGGGCGAGCCGGCCGGCCGGTGGTGATAGAAAAACCGTGGCAGGTTCTGCTTGTTGGTCGGCGTGCGCCACCCCGCCGGCTTTACGACGAAGAACGTCGTGTCGTCATCGTGAGCCAGCTCCCACGCGCCGTTTTCGTCGGTAGCGACTACCTGGTGCTGGTTGGAAACGCGCACACCTGCAATGCCGGGCTCGCCTTCGTCGCGGGTGCCGTTGGTGTTCTTGTCGTGGAACACGACGCCGCGGGCGTAGCGGATCTCGGGGCGTTCGGGCTCAACCTGCGGCGCGGGTTCGGGCTTCTTGTCCTGGGCCAACCCGACCCCGATGCAGACCGCAACCATCGCCAGCGCCGCGACCAGGATGCGCCGGCCGACACGCGCCCGCCGCTGCAACTGATTCCATTCCATGCGTCACCTCCGGGTGGACCGCATGGTAAGGATTCCGGCGACAGTGTGTGCAAAGACCCGGTGAAAACGTGTGACGGGCTAGCCCGGCAGGAAAATGCTCAACCCGCCGTCCACGATGAACGTGTGGCCGTGCACCATGTTGGTGTACTCGCTGCACAGGATGGCTACGGCATTTGCCACGTCTTCGGGCTCAACAAGCTTTTTGGCGGGCATCCACTTGAGGCTGTCTTCGAGCATCACTTCCCGGTTCGGGAAATGCTTCAGCGCGTCGGTGTCCACCACACTCGCGCTTACCGCGTTCACGTTGATGCCCTGGTTGGCGTACTCGATGGCCAGGTGGCGCACCAGGCTTTCCAGCGCGCCCTTGCTGGCCCCCACCGCCGCGTAGTTGTTGAACGCGCGAATGCTTCCGAGGCTGCTGACGGCGATGATCTTGCCGGTGCCCTTGCCGTCCTTGCCCTTCATCTGCGGGATGGCGTGGCGAGCAAGGCCCAGCAGCGCGTACGCGTTGATGTCCAGCGTCCACTGCCAGTGATGGTGCGTGAGTTCCTTGCTGGGTTTGAGCACGCCGCTGGCTGCGTTGCTGACAAGGTAATCGAGACGCCCCCACTTGTCGGAGATCTCGGAGAACATCTTCTCGATGTCCTCGTCCTTGGAGACGTTGCCTTTCAGCAGCAACGGCTCGCGACCGCCCGAGGCGTCGGAGATGACCGCGCGCGCCTCGTCAGCCGCCTGGCGGTTGCGCAGATAGTTGACGGCAACGTCGGCGCCCGCGCGCGCGAGTTTTGCGGCGATGGCAAGGCCGATGCCGCGGGTACCGCCTGTGATGAACGCCTTTTTGCCAGCAAAGTCGAACATGGTTCCCAAAAGTCTTTCGCCGCCGACTAGGGTGCTTACAATCCAGAGCGACCCGCATCGCCCCGGATCCCCTGCCAGAGCGTGCGGATTTTAGGAATCTTGTACTCCATGAGCAAACGTGCGCTAGGGTCTTTGTTGTGCATCGCCGCATTTTTTGCGGCGCAAGTTCCCAACGAGGCCCAGCAGGCTGAACCGGGAGCAAATGGCGAAAGGCAGTCCAGCCCCGCCAGCGCGCCCGCCGAAGCGTCAGCGAAGGAGGGTTATGGCGGGGCATTCGAAGGCACCGGGTTCGAACCCGGAGAGTTCCTGACCAAAGAAGACGCCGAGCACCTGCACGCCGCACTGGCCTACCTCGACCTGACACCCAAAGACCTGTCCTTCGAAAAGAAGCACCGCGAGGACCGCCTTCGCCTGAAGACCGCAGACCGCGCGCTTGACCAACCGCTCGCACTGCCAGCCATTGCCCAAAGGGCTTCCTTCCGTTGCTCGGCTCGAGCCAAACTCTTCACCGCAACGATGCAAGCTTCCGAATGGCTCGACCTTCCTCCGGATCGGTGGACCGCATCCGAATTGTTGAAAGACGGTCAAAAGGAAGCGCAGCGCCTCGCTCAATACTACGAACCAGAATTCGAACGGGCGTCCAAAGCGCAACAGCACGCGATCCGCCAAAGCCATAGCGAAGCACAGGCCCGCGAACTTTTCGGCGAGGTTCCTGAACGCGTGATGCGGAACAACGCGGCCACTGACGACCCATCGCGCGCAGCGGGCAATCGCGCGGTACCGTTCACATCAGTGCTCGGCGCATTGTCGCGTACTCCCGACAAGACGACCGCCGAGGGTGTCAAAATGCTGGCGCGCCTGGCCACCCGCCAAATCATGGACGACCTTGAGCTTCCCGGCGGCGCTGACGGCGAGGGCGATTTCTTCGAGTTGGCAGGCGGCATAGAGCTGGCTGGACGCATGATTGCGGCTGCGCGGCTTGCGGCGGTCTTGGAAGACACCGCGAATCGGTGGTCAAGGTTGGTGTGGGCGGAGTCGGATTCCATCGAAGCTTCGCCATCCACGGTCGCCGGCGTCACCGGCGAAGTCGTCGAAGCATGGCAAAGCCCGCGGGGCAAGTTCGTCATCGGCGGGACGGGGCCGAACACCTACGAAGGCGACGACTTTATTGGCATCATCGACCTTGGCGGCGACGACACCTACAAAGGTCGTGTGGCCTCCGCGATCGGGTTGCCGGGGCGCTGCCCGATCAGCTTTGTGCTGGACCTCTCCGGCAACGACACCTACGACGGCGGCGACTTCACCCAGGGGTTCGGGTTCCTTGGCGTCGGGATGCTGGTTGATCTTGGCAGAGGCAACGACCGCTACTCCGCCGGTTTCTGCGCCCAAGGCGCCGGGCTGTGCGGCGTAGGCATCCTGCACGATGACGGCGGCGCCGACACGTACAACGCCGACTCGTTCGTGCAGGGCGCGGGCATGTTCGGGTTCGGCCACCTGATCGACGAATCCGGCAACGACGTCTACCGCGCATGCCGCTACGCCCAAGCCTTCGCCCAAGTCAAAGGCGTCGGGGTGCTGACCGACGGCGACGGCAACGACCTTTACTACGCGGGCGGCAAGTACCTGCACGAGCCGCTGTTCAAAGACCGCTACCAGTCGCTAAGCCAAGGCTTCGCCATCGGCAACCGCTACGAGCAAACCGGCGGCGGCATCGCGCTGCTGCTGGATGAAGGCGACGGCAACGACGTCTACCAAACCGACATCTACGGCCAGGGCAGCAGCTACTGGTACTCACTGGGCATGCTGGTGGATCGCGGCGGCAACGACACCTACTCGCTGGGCCAGTATGGCCAGGGCGCGGGCATTCACCTCAGCGCGGGCATTCTTGTCGATCTCAAGGGCAACGACACCTACACCAACCCCTACGGCGTCGGCACCGGCGGCGCGCACGACTGGAGCGTGGGGTGGCTGATCGACCGCGCGGGCAACGACCTGTACCAGGGCAACGGGCAGGGGCAGGGGCTGAATTATTCTGTGGGCATCCTGCTGGATTGCGCGGGCGATGATTCCCACATCAGCAACAATGACACCTGCGTCGGCAAGGGTACGAACAACGACATCAGCCTGCTGCTCGACCTCGCGGGCACGGACCAATACGGCCCGAAAGAGGTCAAGGACGGCGCGTTCACCCGCCGCGGCCGCACAGCCATGGTGTACGACGTGCCGGAAGGCTGGTTCCCCGGCATTGACGAGTCAACATTGCCAACGGTGCAGGACCCGCCGCCGACCGAAACGCAGGTGCAGCACATCCTGATCAGTTGGAAAGGAAAGAACCCGCGGGTGACACCCAAGGAAACAGATCGCACCGAAGAAGAAGCCAAGGAGCTGCTGCAGAAGGTTTTGAAACAGGCGCGCACGAAGGGCGGCGACTGGAGCCAGCTTCAAAAGGACCACAACGAAGACTCCCAACCGCACAACACCTACACTGCAAAAGCAAACAGCGGCCTCATCAAACCGTTTGAGGACCTGTCGCTGCGCCTCGGCGTTGGCCAGATCGACTGGTGCGAAACCGCATTCGGGTACCACATCATCAAGCGCGTGAAGTAGCAGCCGTCACGACCCGTAGCAATCCAAAATCCAAAATCCAAAATCGCCAATCGAAATGGGTTCCACGCGCGAATTCAGCAGTGTTCGATGGCATTCCCGTGCGGGGTTTCTCGCGACGACGCTGCTGGCGCTGCTGGTCATGGGCGCGCCGTTTCTGGTCACGCGCGGGTTGATCGAGCATGGCGCGCTGTTCCTGCCCGCCGTGCTCGCGCTGATGCTTCTGTTCGGCGGCCCGCTGGTGCGCATCGCGCTGGCCACCGGCCGCCTCTCGCACCGCCTGCAAGGCCGACAGGCTGTTCAGCCGGTGCAGATGCTGGTACGGCTCACGCTCGCGCTGGTGCTGATCATGCTGGCGGCGCGCGCAGCCGGTTGGATCATCGCCGAGACGTTCTTCGGCGTGCCCGAGCACGCGCTGGATTTCCGTACTCGCGAGCTGACCACCGCTTCCACCGCGTGGCACACCACCTGGGCGCCGCCGCTGTGGGTCGGCATCGGCGTGGTGCTTGTGCTGACCGGAATGCTGTTCGCACTGTGCCGCCGGCGCCGCCTGGCTGGGCTTAGCTGGATCGCGGGCTGGGTGCTGGGCGCCGCGGTCGTGCTGATGCTGCTCGGCCTGGTGGTCGGGTATAGCCTGCCGGGCGCGGGCGCGCTGGCGGCCATGGTCGCGCCGGTGAGCTGGCAGGCGGCGCTGGGGTTCGCCTTCTGGGGCGACGCGGCGTCGATCGCGATGCTGGGCCTC
>CAZNBU010000035.1:7663-15291 GCA_964571035.1 uncultured Planctomycetaceae bacterium
CGCGGCTGGGCGCGGCCTGCCGCAGCGCGCCGCCATCGGGCGCGAGGCGCGCATCCTGGTCGCGGGCATTACCTTTCTGACGGTGCTGGGTGGGTTGGTCGGGCTGCTGCTGCTGTGCGCGCTGTGCGTCCGGCAGGGCATCGTGCCGGGCGTGGATCACGCGGCGCCCGGCGTGCTGCTGCTTGAGCTGGTGCCCGCGCTGGGCACGCAGTTGTTCCCGAACTGGCCCGAGCATCTGCAACCCTCTGCACGGCAGATCACTTTGGCGTGGTGCTTCCTGGTGGCCCTGGCGTGCTCACTGGGTGCGGCGGCATTGCTGGCTTCGCGCCGCTTTGCGCCGTCGCAGGTTCGCAGCCGCAGCGCGATCTTCGGGTTTGCGGCGGCGCTGGTTGCGGCGGTCGCGGTCGGCGCGGGATGGATGACCGGCACCAACGACGCGTGGCTGCCACTGGCAACAATGATGCCGGCGCTGCTGGCGGTAATGCACCTGACGCTGACGCGCCGCGCGGGCACCGACCTGCGCGTGGTGGCCAATGCGTTCAGCTCGTCACGCGCGTGGCTTGAAAGCGCGCAGATCACATTCACGTTTCGTTTTCTGCGCCCGGTGCTGCTGCTGCTGGTGCTGGCGGTCGCATTGTCGCGGCGCGAGTACGGGTTGGTGCTGGCAGGGTTTGCGGTGTCGTTCGCGCTGATGTGGATCGGCTCATTGCGCGGTCGCCCCCGCAGCCGCGAAACCGGCCTGCTGCGCGCCGTGCCGGCCGGGATGCTGCTGGTGGCGTTGGGCAGCACAGCGGTCGCGCAGGACGCCCCTGCCGACATCATCAGCGCGCAGGACGACGCCGCGCGGCGGCAGGCGGTCGCGCGCTTTGAAGCAAGCTGGTCGCGCGGCCACCCAGCCGACATTGACGCGATGCGGCAGCAGGCCGACGCGCTGCTGGCAACCGCCGCCTCGAAAGAACGCACCGACCAGGAACGCCGCCAGGCAATTGAGAACGCGCGCGCTCTCATCGCGTGCGTCCTTGTCGCAGATCCCACCAGCGACGAAAGCCTGCGCCTCGAGCGCGCGCTGCTGGCGGACGACGGGCTGATCCCCTACGCGCGCGTGGAGGAGGCGGTTTCGGATCATCTCGGCGGCCACCCGGAAACCCTGGTGGGTCTGCTGGCGCAAGTGAACACGCGCCTTGGCGGCAACGCGCTGCCGGGTGCGCTTGAAAACCCGGACGATCTGCCGCGGCTGCTGGTCGCGCTGGTGTCGGACATGCGCGACGCCTACGGCGCGGGCGGGCGCGAAGCACAGCGCCTGCGCGCGCACCTGCTGCAACGCGCCACCACCGGCCGCACGCTGCTCAAGCCGGACGCGGGGCCGGGCGTGGTGTACATCAGCACGATGCTGGCGGCGGCGTTCGCGCTGGCGCTGGCATTGACGCTGGGCGTCGGCATTGAGCGGCGCGGCGCGTCCGAAGTTCCGCCGCCCCGCAGTTGAAGCGGGTTGCGACACGCGATACAAACGCGACGGAGGAATTGCCGTGGACTTTCAGCTCAATGAAGAACTGACCCTCTTGCAGCAGACCGCGCGTGAGTTCGCCGCCGCGGAGCTTGCCAAGCCCGCCCGCGTAATGGACGAAACCGAGGAGTTCGACGTCTCGGTCTTCAAGAAGATGGCTGACCTCGGGCTTACGGCGCTGACGATCCCGGAGAAGTTCGGTGGCGCGGGGTTCTACGACCAGGGCATGGGCAACCAGGCCGCGTGCGTAACGCTGGAAGAAATCAACCGCGTCTGCGCCAGCACCGGCGTGACGCTAAGCGTCCACATGAGCCTGTTTTCCAGCCTGCTGACCAAATGGGGCAACGACGAGCAGCGGCAGCGCGTGCTGCCCAAGATGGCGACCGGCGAGTGGCTTGGCGCGTACTGCCTGTCTGAGGCGGGCAGCGGCACCGACGCGGGCTCGCTGGTATGCGAGGCGAACAAAGACGGCAACGAATGGGTGCTCAACGGCAGCAAGCTGTGGATCACCAGCGCGCCGTACGCCGACGTGTTCATCGTGTTCGCGCGCACCGACAAGGCGCAGAAGACGCGCGGCATCAGCGCCTTCATCGTTGAAGCCGACCGCAAAGGCGTGAAGGTCGCGAAGAAAGAAAAGAAGATGGGCATCCGCGGCAGCGCCACCTGCGAGGTGCTGTTCGAGGATTGCCGCATCCCGGGCAACAACCTGATCGGTGAAGAGGGCACGGGGTTCAAGATCGCGCTCGACACGCTGGACGGCGGGCGCATCGGCATTGCGGCGCAGGCGCTGGGCATCGGCCGCGCTTGCCTGGAGGAATCCACCGCCTACTCCAAAGAGCGCGAGCAGTTCAACCAGCCGATCGCCAGCTTTCAGGGCGTGCAGTGGATGCTGGCCGACATGGCGCTGAAGCTGGATGCAGCGCGCCTGCTGATGTACCGCGCCGCGTGGCTGCGCGACAACCGCAAGCCGTGCACGATGGAAAGCGCGATGGCGAAGCTGTTCGCCAGCGAAGCCGCAAACAAGGCGGCTAAGGACGCGGTGCAGATCTTCGGCGGCAACGGGTACAGCAAGGAGTACAACGTCGAGCGCTACTTCCGCGACGCCAAGATCACCGAGATCTACGAAGGCACAAGCCAGGTCCAGCGCATCGTGATCGCCCGGAACCTGCTGGGCGATTGAACGCCTGTGCCGACCTACCGGCACGCAACGATGCGACGAGCGCTACGACGCGACGAACGGCAACTGCGGTCTCACGCAAAGCCACGAAGCCCGGAAGAGTGCGTTGAAACCTGCACCGCTTGGTGGCTTTGTGTGAAACCGTAGTTCTCTGCGCGCTCCGCGATCTCTGCGCGAGGTCGTAGGTGCAGTTCGTAGCGCCGTCGCGCTCGTTGCGTCGTCGCGTGCTGGTAGTCCGGCACACGCAACCATCCTCGCGATAAGCGATCAAACAGCTACCATACGCGTATGCGCACATTGGCTTGTGCACTCCTGCTAACCCTGATCGCGACCGTCGCTATCGCGCAGGACGACGCGCTACCCACCTATGAGCTCAAACAGCAATGGGCGAAGGGGTTCGTCTACACCGCCGAAGAAACCGAGACCGTTGATTCGACGATCACGTTCTTCGCGAAGCAGCGCGACGGCTCTGAAGCACGGCTGGCGGGCGGGGTCACAGACAAACACACGCGCACCGTCACAACGACGCCGGTTACCTTCGATGAAACCGGCGCGACCAAGCTGGAAATCTCGGTGCCCAGGCACACCATGCTGCGCACCGAATCGCCGCCCGGGGAAGCCGCCGCCAAAGTCGTCATCAACGGCCGCGGCGCGTTCAACGAAGCCGGTTGGACCGAAGAGTGGAAAGAAAGTTACTGGAAGCGCACGCCCACCAAGCCCGGCAACAGCGCCGCCGGCCCGTTCCCCGAAGAGTTCAAGAAGGCAATGCTGATCCGCCGCCACACCCGCCAGCACTTCCTGCTGCCCGGCGAGCCCGCGAGCGTTGGATCAACCTGGAAGCCAAAACTCGACCATCTGCTGGAGCAGTACCAGCGCTTCACACGCGGCGACGAAGCACCCAAAGTCGAAGTCGAGTGCAAACTCGAAAGCGTAAACGACGGCCGCGCTGTGCTTGCGCTGACCTGGAAGGTCGAGGGTTTGAAGCCGGTAAAGTCCGACACGGGCTCGTTCTGGAAAGACGACACCAAGATCAAGATCGAAGGCACCGCCAAGCTCACACTGCACATCGCTGAGCAGTTTGTTGAGAAGTACGAATCCGAAACCACAGCCAAACTGGAAGGCTCGCTGTGGGATTCCGGCGAATGGCTTCGCGCGGAAGCAACGCTCAAGTTCAGCACAACGTCAGCGACGACACGGGCTGCCAAGGTAGAGTGAGGGCGGACTGCGCCAAGCCAGGAGTCGGGAGCTTGGAGGCGGGAGCAACTGCCCGTCACAGGCTGCGCACCAGCCTTGCAGTTGCTCCCGCCTCCCGCCTCCAAGCTCCAGGCTTCACACCGTGCGTCACAGGTCACTCAACAAAAACGCGCGCGCGACGTTGCTTCCCGTGGCCGCATTCCCTTCCATGGGTCATAATCGCTTCAGCGGGCCAAGGAACCCATGACTCAGTCCCAGCACACCGATCCCATCATAGGCCAGCAGTTCGGCAACGTCGTCGCGCAGAGCATTCTCGGGCGCGGCGGCATGGGCGCCGTCTACCTTGGGTATCACCCCGGCCTCGACATGAAGGTCGCAATCAAGCTGCTGCCCGACCTGTTCGTCGGCAAGCGCGAGCTGGTTGAGCGCTTTCTGCGCGAAGCCCGCGTCTCCGGCCGCCTGCAGCATCCCAACATCGTGCGCACGCTCGACGTCGGCCAGAGCAACGGCATGTACTACCTGGTCATGGAATACGTCGAGGGCGTGGACGCGCAGCGGCTGTTGGATCGCGAGACGCGCTTCTCGCCCATGCGCGCCATCAACATCGCGGGGTTCGTCGCCCGCGCGCTCGGCGCCGCGCATGAGCAGGGGGTCATCCACCGCGACATCAAGCCGGCGAACATCCTGATCGCCCGCGACGGCAAGGTCAAAGTTGTCGATTTCGGGCTGGCGCGCAGCATCACCAACACCGCGACCGCGCTGACGCTCAGCAACCAGGTGGTTGGTACGCCGAACTACATGGCGCCCGAGCAGATCAAGAGCATGGACGTCGACCCTCGCGTGGACATCTACGCGCTGGGCGTAACGCTCTGCCAGTTCCTCACGGGCGAACTGCCCTTCGACGGCCCGACGCCGATGGCTGTGTTGCTGAACGTAGTGAACGAGCATCTCGCGCTCCCCAAGGAAGTGTTCGATCCCCTGCCCAAGGAAGTGCGCGACGCCATCATCGCGATGACGGCCAAGGACCCCAAGCGCCGGCTGCCCAACATCCCGGCGACGCTGGCTGTGCTGAAGTCGGCGCGCGACGCGCTGCGCGACAAAGGCATGGACAGCACCGCGCCGCTGAAAGGCCCGCCGCGCGCCAGCAGCCCCGAGATCAAGGACCCGGTGTCGGGCATGATCGCCGCGGTAAGAGCCAGCCGCTACAACCAGCCGCGGCCCGAAAGCATAGGCAAGCCGCTCGAAACCCGCGTAAACCCGCTACCACCCCGCAGCAGCCAAGGCCGCAAGCCGGGGTAGGAGCGCGGCCGTCCCGGCCGCATCAAATGCGGACTGGAAGTCCGCGCTCCTGCTGGCATAACGGGGGCATGGCACTCGTCATTCGTGGCGCGCAGGTTTATCACAACGGGCGGTTTCAGCCGCTGGAGGTTCGTTGCGACGGGCCCCGTATCTCTGCCGTCGCTCAAAGGGTGGACACAACCGGCGCGCGGGTGATCGATGCCGGGGGGCTGCACCTGTTTCCGGGCGTGGTGGACGTGCAGGTCCACTTCCGCGATCCGGGTTGGACCCATAAGGAAGACCTAGACACCGCAACACAGGCCTGCCTGCGCGGCGGCGTGACCAGCTTTCTGGAAATGCCCAACACCGTGCCGCTGGCGATCAACCAGCGCGAGATCGACAACAAGCTCGAGATCGCGTCGCGCAAGTCGCGCGTCAACTACGGCTTCTTCATCGGCGCAACGAACACCAACCTGGCTGACCTGCAGACCGCTCAGCGCGTCTGCGGCATCAAGGTGTTCATGGGCGCCAGCACCGGCAACCTGCTGGTGGACGACATGCAGGCGCTGGAGCGCATTTTCGCCGACACCGACAAGCGCCGCGTGATCGCCCTGCATTGCGAAGACGAAGCCTACCTCAAGGCCCGCAAGGACCAGTTCACCCACCGCAGCGACCTCGCCGCCTACACCGAGTGGCGCAACGTCGAAGCGGCTTGGCGCTCCACCGAATTGGCAACCGGGTTGGCGCGCAAGCACAAGCACCGCGCGCACATTCTGCACGTCAGCTCGGCGCGTGAGACCAAGCTGTTCGCGCGCAACGACCCGTACGTCACAGCCGAAACCTCGCCGCACCACCTGCTGATGAACGTGCAGGACGACGCGCATCTCGGCACGCTCGCCAAGATGAACCCGCCCTTAAAGTATCGCGAGGACAATGCGGGGCTGTGGCGGGCGTTGCACGACGGGTTGATCCAGTGCATCGCCACAGACCACGCGCCGCACACGCTGGACGAGAAGCGCAAGCCGATGTGGCCGGCGCCCGCGGGCATCCCGGCGATCGAGAACTCGCTGTCGATGATCCTCGACGCCGCGCACCGCGGCTTGTGCACCTACGAGCAGGTGGTGCAGTGGATGTGCGAAACGCCAGCCAAGCTGTACCGCATGAAAGGCCGCGGTGTAATTGAAACCGGCGCGTTCGCCGACCTTGCGCTGGTGGACCTCAAAGCCGAGCACACCATTCGCAACGAAGAGCAACTCACCAAGTGCAAGTGGAGCCCGTGGCACGGCCAGACCGTCACCGGCCGATCCGTCACGACCGTCGTCAACGGCGAAGTCGCGTTTGAAGACGGCAAGCTCACGCGGCGAACGCACGGCCAGCAACTCGAGTACCTGCCGTAGCCTCACGCAACGACAAAAGCAGTCAGGATTTACAGGAAGATCAGGATGGGGCTGTTCCTGTCACCCTGCTCATCCTGAAAATCCTGACCGTCGCTTTCGCCGCCCACAACGCACATTCCACCCATGATTATCGGCGTCTTAACCAGCGCTTGATGCCCGTGCGCTACCTATATCTCAACGACAACGGAGAGAGACATGGGCGAGCGCATTCGCATCCTGCGGCCTTTGGGCCAGTGCAGCGTGGGCGACTACCTTGGGGTTGAGCTGGACGGCTCCTTCCTTGAAGGCCAGATCACCTTCCTTTCCCGCACCCCCACCGGCGGGTGGATCGTCACCTTCGAAAGCAACACCGCAACCTACGAGGTCTACTGCGCCAACGGCCTCTGCACCCTCGTCAGCCGCATCGCCGAAGAACAATGGACGTTCGAGCCCAACGCGCGCCCGGTAGCCGACACCCGCACAGGCAGAAGGCTGACCCTCTCGGGTGAGTAAGAGGCGGTCTCTGGATCTCGCGCAGAGCGCGCGGAGAACTACGGTCTCACACAAAGCCACTAAGCCCGGGTGAATGGATTGGACGCTCCATGCCCTCGTTGTTGACAACCCAGCAAGCGCCGATGTACGCCACCGCGATCGGTCCGGTTAGTGGGCTTCGTGGCTTTGTGTGAAATGCCTTTTCACCACGGGCGCCTGTTTTGCGGCGTTTCGAGATAGTCTCGAAGCAGCACCAAAGGTTTGTGGTAAGCCGCTTTGCCTTTCTCTGCGATCTCCGCGTGCTCTGCGCGAGGCCGCTTTGAGAAGGTGGCCTTGCCGAGAATTCGATGTAACGCGCCCGCCGCGATCCCCGTAATCCTGGGTGTAGGCCCGTAATACGAGGAGAAACGACATGACACGTCTGTTAGCCATCATCGCGCTGGGCACTCTGGCCATTACCCCGGCGCTGGCCCAGGATTCCAACCCTGAGCCGAAGAGTGAACCCAAGTCGGAAGACGTCATCCAGTTGCCCGACGGCGAGATCAAGATCGTCCGCACCGCCGACGTCAAGATCGTCATCGAGCGCAACTGCGAGCGCGTGGAAGCC
>CAZNBU010000036.1:0-15132 GCA_964571035.1 uncultured Planctomycetaceae bacterium
CGAAGTACAGCCGCGCGGATTTCAGCGCGGGCGCATCCGGCTTGGCAGGCTCTGTTGGCGCGGCTTCTCCGTCGGGCTGGGTTTCGCCTTCGGGTTGGGTTTCGCCTTCCGGTGTGTCCTGGGTGCCGTCTTCGTCTTTGCCAGCGTCGGGTGCTGGCTTGTACTGCACCTCGATCCAGCGTTCGCTGTACCCGGGGCCCAGCTTGAGTTCCTGCCGGTTCACCGAATCCAGCTTCACGGTGTAGCCTTGCAGCGCCGTCAGCGACGTCATCACGCCGTTGACCAGCGATTCCGAAGCCGGGCCGGTAAACGGCTCGGCAAGCCGCCATTTCTGCTTGTCGTCGCGGTGCACCGTGGTGACCGTGCCCTCGTTTACCATTGAGAGGCGTTGCGCGGGCACGCCGTCCGGCAGCAGTTGCACGCGCTGCTTTTCCAGGAACTCGCCGGTCGCGCGGAACATGCGCGAAACGGTGTAGTCCGGGCACCAGTAGACGTATTCGCCGCGGTCAGCCGCTTTCAGCAGCACCGCGACCTGCCCGCCTTCCTGCTTGCCGAAGTAGAGGCGCGAGATGTGCTGCTCGTTGTCGTCGGTGTACTCGATCACCACTTCGCGCTTGGCGTCTACCACACCCAGCTCGCTGCCCTTGGTGCTGACCGGCCCGGCGATGTCGTTGGCTTTGAAATTCATCAGGCCGTCGATCACGCCGCGCACCATGCTGCCGGTGGCCTTGGCGCGGCGCGGCGAGATCATTTCCCACCTGTCGTCGGCTGTGTCGCTGCCGGGCTCGCGCGCGAACTCGATCCTGCGGTCGCCGTCGCGAATCGTCAGGCGTTGCGCGATGGCCACAAACGGCAGCGGCTCGAACACCGAGAGGTCAAGCCAGCGCTTGGCGTCCGGAATGCCTGCCGGTGTGAGCTTGAGCTGCGAGAACAGCGAATCGAACTGTCCGGCTGTGCCGATCACTTCGTAGATGCCTTCCGGCGATGCGTCGCCGAGGTAGCGCACGAACGTGCGGCCGCCGGTTTCAGCCTGGCCGACCACGAGGTGCAGCAACTCGTTGCCTTCGGCGCCTGCAAGGCGCAGATGCGTGGAGCCTTCATCCACCTGGTACAGCACAAAGCTTTCGGCGGCGGTGGTGGCTGGGCGGTTCAAACGCCGGCCGTCGAACACCTTGGTCAGCAATGAGCCGACCGCGGCGGTGTCCGCGGGTACGTTGTAGCGCGCGGGCACGCGCCACCCGCCGCCTTCCTTGCGCAGCTCCAGCTTGTCGTCGCCGCGCCAGATCTGGATGTTCGAGACGTCTTCCTTGTCGAACGCGGGCTCTTCGGTGGTGCCGCCGACCAGTGGCAGTGTCTGCACCGCCGGCTCAGTGTCGCGAGTGGTGCGGGATATCCACACGCCCAGCGCCAGCACGGCAATCACCGCGGTGATGACCAGCAACTGCCGGTTGCGCTGCCGGGCGATCACTTCGTCCGGCGTGGCGCGTTTGTCCGGGTGCTTGGTTGCTTCCTTTTTGGTCTCTTCAGCCATGGCTATTCACCGCCGCCGGTAAACGCGGCGTTGTATTGATCGCGCTCGCGGTTGCGCAGGTAGCCCCGCCCCGCGCCCAGCAGCGCCAGGAACAACGGCACGCCGCCCAGGCACGCCAGGTACCACAGTACGCGCGTGTTGTCCGACACCGGCCCGACAATGCGCGGCGCAATGCCGGTGCGCGCGCGCAGGCTTACCAGGTCTTCGCCGTAGATGAACGCCTCGGCGATATTGCGGTACAGCGAGATGCCGGTCGGCACCACCACGTTCGGCCAGTCGGTTGTGCTATAGCCTCGGGCGTACTTGATGTTGAGCATGCCGGCTGACGACATCACCAGCAGGTTGCCTTTGCGCCCGTTGGCGACGGCGGGTGCGTCCTGCTCTTCGGGGTCGCCGCTCCACCCGGGTATCTTGCGCTTCTCGTCAGCCCAGAAGCTCGGGAACTCGCCGCTCAGCAGCACAGCCATGGTCGGCGGCTCTGCCACGCGCTGCGCAAGCACGCTGCTGTCTGTGGCCACTTCGGCGTCAGGATTGTCCTCGACGCGCGAGTCGAACTGCAGGCTGAACTCGAACGGGATCTCGGGCGCCGTCTGCGACTTCGGCAGGAACTTATACGCCCCGCCTTGCAGCTTGATCAGGTCTGTGCGTTGAAGCTCCAGCGCGCCAAGCCGTTCGTCATTCAGCTTAGTGGCAACCGGCAGCGGCATCGACAGCGAAGCCAGCCCGCGCGTGAACACGCTGTCACTGTTCAGGTCCTGCGGCTCAAGGATCGGCGCCAGGTCGACGCCGGTTTCAATCGGCTGCAAGCGGCGCTGGAACCCGCCGCCAACGATCTGGTAAGGCTGCAACCGGCTGTTCTCGCGCAGGATCAGTTGCTCGCCGAACTCCACGCCGATGTGTTTGGCCCACTCCTCGAAGTGCGGCTCGGTGTTCACCCTGGTCAGCATGGTGCCTGAGGCGAACGCGCCGGACACTTCAAGATTGGTGGACCAGCCCTGCACCATCATTACGACGTTGCCGCCCTCGGCAAGGTAGCGCTCGATCTCATACAGCTCGCGCTCTTTCAGCGTGTTGGCTTCCAGCACGATCAGGCATGCCAGGTCGCGTGGCACGCGCTTTTCAGTGGCGAGGTCAACCCACACCGTTTCGTACTCAAGCTGCGCCTGGATGAACTGCATCAGCGGCGTGTGCCCGTTGGTCGGCGGCTGGCCGGGTTGCGGCTGCTGGCGCGGGTCGCGCATGGACGGGTCGTCGGGCGGCAGCACGAACCCGAGGCGCGAGCGCGGTCGGGCCTTCTCCCACACCATGTCCTCGATCGCCGTGCGCAGGTCGCTGACCGCGGTCTTGTCTTCAAAGTTGGGGATCTCAGCCATCTTCTGCCGGTCCGCGTTCGGCTCAAGGAACACGTGCGCGAAGTAGTACGTCTCCTTTAACTGCATGCGGCCGTCGGCGGTCGGCACCAGCTCGCGCTGCACCTGGAACGGCTGAATATCCTTGTCCTCGCCGCCAAACGGGTCGGGCTGATTCTGCGAGCGAGGGTTCAGGGGCAGGTTCACGCGCTGGTACAGCACCTTGTCCGGCGCGAGCTGGGCGATCTCCTTGATCGCTGTCTCGACGTTCACCGCCAGCGTCTTGTACTGGTCCGGCATCTCTTCGGTGACGTAGTACGTGACACGCAGCGGGTTTTCGAACGACTTCAACAGCCGCTCAAACGGCGGGCGTGTCTTGGAGTTGCGCATCGTCAGCACAGCGTACGCGATGTCGAACTCCAGCGTGTCCACGCGGTGCTCGCGCGCTTCGTCGGCTTTGTCCACCAGATTCACGATGCCGTTGATCGTCTTGGGCTCGGCGGCGCCGTAGCGGACTTCTAGGCTGCTGAAGTAGCTCTTGATGTCGACCGCGCCCTGCGTCTCCACGTCAACGGAGTCAAAGATGTTCTTCTTCTGCAGCTCTTCGCGCTTGGCGGCTGTCTCGTCCTTGGTGATGCGCTCGACGCGGTACTGCAGCTTGCCGTCAGACGACACAGCCAGCTCTTCCAGCTTGTCGCGCACGTCGCGCTCAAGGTTGATGCGCTTGGGCGGCGGCTCTTCGCTGACGTAATAGGTCACGGTGATGGCGTCCGGCAGCTTTTCGAACAGCCGCTGCGTGCCTTCGCTAAGCGTGAAGCGCTGATCGCCGGTGAGGTCCACACGCACGTGGTGTTCCATCGCGAGATAGTTGACCACGCCGATTGCCACAGCCGTCATCACAGCCATCAGCAGGAAGTGCCACGTGTAGTTGCGCTTGCGGTTGATCATGGCGCTTCGCATTCGTCCTCTGGCGCGCAGGCTTCGTCGAGTGTTGCAGCCGGTTCTGGGTTCTGGGTTTTGGGTTTTGGGACTTCCGGAGTGTTGCGCGGCATATGGCCTAGGTCTGCCATTGGCAGACGGCGCTCCAGGGACGCGATCAGCGCGTTCAACATTCGACCGACCTCCTGATACGTCTCCCACAATTTGGAACCTGCATGCTCAGGGACATATTGTCTGCGTCGAAACAACTCCAGGTAGGTCAAAGTCTCAGCCAACGAACCTCTCGCGTAGTACAGGTGCTTCAGGTACTGGCGTAGCGTCGCCAGCTCTTTGCCTTCGGCTATGTTTGCGGGCACCGAGGCAGCCGAGGCTTCGATCTGGCTGGCCAATCGGAACTTCCTGGATAGCGGCCCGACCTCGGTCATGTTCAGCACCATGTCGGCAGCGTCCATTGCCCGGTTCCAGACCCGAAGGTCCCGGTAGCTTCGAATGTCCTCTGCGTCACCCATCGCGAGATCCGTTACCCAAAACCTAAAACCCAACACCCAAAACCAGCGTCAGCTATACCTCCGTGACTCAAGCGCCCACACGTTCAGGCACACAAAGAAGACCACCAGTCCTGCAAAGAACACGAGTCCATTGCTGTTCACGACTCCGCGTTCAATCTCGCGGAAGTGGTCCAGCACAGAAATCTGCGTCATGGTCGCGATTACGGCTTCGCCGGTGCTGGTGGTGGTGCGCACAGCGCCTTCTTCAACTTCTGCGCGGAACCCGTACGCCAGCGCGTTGCCGACCAGGCCCAGCGCGATCACCCCCGCGCCCAGCGCCTTGTCGCGCCCGGCTGCGGCGGCCAGCAGGCCGATGGCGACCAGCGGGATGCTTACGAGATGCACGATGGCGACCTGCGGGTTGTCGCGTGCCAGTTCGCCGATCAGGCCGCGCATCTCGCCCATGCCGACGATGCCGAGGCAGATCAGCATCGCGACGAAGAACGCGAGCGCCTGGTTTTCCGTGAGCCCGCTGACGAACAACCCAACCGCCACGAACGCCGAGCCCAGCAGAAAGCAGGCGATGTACCCGCCCAGCACCGGGCCCCAGTCCGGCTCGCCGAACTGGCTGAGCATCAGCGGAAAGACGATCGAACCCGCCAGCATCGCGGCGAGAAACGTGATGCCGGCGAAGTACTTGCCCAGCGCGATCTTCCACGTCGGGATCGGCAGGGTCATCAGCATTTCGAACGTCGCCTGCCGCCGGTCTTCCGACCACAGCCGCATGCTCACCGCGGGCACGACCACTGCTGCCACCCACGGAAAGATGCCGAAGAAGGTGCGCATGGAAAGCTCGCCGCGCGCGAACCAGTCGCCGCCGCCGCCCAGCGGGTCCATCAACACGCTGAGCAGCATCATTACCACGACGAACGCGCCGATGATTCCGAACCCCATCAGCGAGTCGAAATATCCTTTCAGTTCGCGCGTGTAGATCGGGCCCATTACCCTTGCTCCTTCTTCACGCTTTCAGGCTCCGGCTCAGCGCCCTTGTCGGTGTCGTCGTCCGGCTCATCGGGCAGGACTTCAAACCCGCCGGTGGCTTCGGGCGCCGGTGTTGGCTCAGCTGCTGCTTTGGCCGCGGGCTTCTCGAGCAGGTTCAGGAAGATCTGCTCCAGCGACTGCTTCTCCGACGCAAGTTCCGCCAGCCCCAGCCCGGCACTCTGCACCTGCGCCGCGATGGCTTCGCACGCCGCGCGCACGCCCCGCACCCCGCCGCCCACGCTAAGCACGTAGCGCGCGTAGCCTTCCGGGCCCTGCTGCTTGTCGATGCGCTTGACGTTGTCGATCGCGCGCAGCTCTTCGGCAAACGCGTCGTCGGCGCTGCGCACCAGCAGGCGCACGCTTTGCGTGTCCGCCGATTTGGCCGACAGCTCGTCCACTGTTCCGTCGGCGACCTTCTGGCCGCCGTTGACCACGACAAGGCGGCTGGCGACCGCAGTCGCTTCCTGCAAAATGTGCGTGCTGAAGATGATGCACTTGTCGGCGCGAAGCCGGTCGCTGAGCTTGCGCATCTCGATGATTTGCCGGGGGTCGAGGCCTGAGGTCGGCTCGTCCAGGATCAGCACTTCCGGGTCGTGGAACAGCGCCTGCGCCAGCCCCGTGCGCTGGCGGAAGCCCTTGGAAAGCTCCACCACGCGCGCCTTCAACTTGGGCCGTAGGCCGCAGTCGCTGACCACCGTGTCCAGCCGGTGCCGCAGGTCGCCGCCGGAAAGCCCGCGCGCGCGACCGGCGAACCGCAGGTAGTCCTCCACCGTCATGTCGCCGTACAGCGGCGGTGTTTCGGGCAGATACCCGATGCGCTTGCGTACCTCGTGCGGGCTGACGTGTACGTCGAAACCGCCGACGCTGGCTGTGCCCTCAGAGGCGGAGATGTAAGTGGTAAGGATCTTCATGGTGGTGGACTTGCCGGCCCCGTTGGGGCCAAGAAAGCCCAGCACCTCGCCGCGCTGGACGTGAAAACTGACGTCGTTCAGCGCCCTGAACGACCCGTAGAACTTGGTGATGCCCTGCACTTCGATCATCGTGGGGCGAATCTTAGTGGCGCAATGCTCAACTTCAACCAGCGTACACGGACAGCCGTTGCAGCGGCCCCCAACGCGCCGTGACTGGTACAGAACGAAACCGCCAAGCGTTACACCGGGCCTTGACAGTGGGCCACGCCGCGGTATTTCTATGCCCCGCCCGCAAAGGGCGCTGACAACAAGCCTCCGTAGCTCAACTGGCAGAGCAGCTGACTCTTAATCAGCGGGTTGTAGGTTCGAGTCCTACCGGGGGTACCATCTTCTTTCCGCCTTCGGGTTTGCCCTGAAGGCGGTTTTCTTTTGTTGGCGTGTGTGCTGCGACGCCGCCGGTTTCTGGTGCCAATCCTTTCCTTGCTTCCGATGACGTTTGTCGGTGGTTCCGATTGGGGAACGTCCGCGCAATCGCGAGATTGAGTGATTGCAAGATGCTGGCAAGGTCCATAGGTACGTAATATGGTGTGTAGGCACCAGCGGAACAGGCAGGGTTTCAGCCATGGGCAACGCGGGCGAACGCGGCACGATGGCAGCCCGGATGGGCGACACCAGGGCGGCCTTTGATGGGTTGCTTGACGGAACGCCTTTCGGCGTTGAAATTTTCAACGAAGATGGTCACTGCATTGGGTGCAATCGCGCTTTCCGCGAGCTGTTTGGCGGCACCGTCAGCACCGACTACAACGTCCTCAGCGATCCGCGCGTGAAGTCAGCGGGCGCGCTGCCGGCCATTCAGCGCGCCTTTGCCGGCGACACCGCGCGCGTTGAGGCCACTTGGCACCAACTTCCGCGGACTACGTCAAAACGCGGCGCGGCTGCGCGCTCGGTGATCGAGACCGTTGTGTTTCCCGTCCGCGACGCCGCCGGCAACGTCACGCACGTTGTCGCGCAACACCAGAATGTCGCCGACGCGGTTTCGCGCGAGGAGCGCTACCGCCTTGCCGTAGAAGCCGCCCCCAACGCCATGGTCATGATTGACGCGCAACGCCGGATCGTGATGGTCAACGGCCAGGCTGAGCGGCTGTTCGGGTACACGCGCAAGGAGATGCTGGGGCAACTGGTCGAGCTGCTGGTGCCGGAGAGGTTTCGGGCGAAGCACCCTGCCGATGTAGCAACGTTCATGCGCAACCCGGCAACCCGCGCGATGGGGGCCGGGCGCGACCTGTACGGCGTGCGCAAGGATGGCAGCGAGGTGCCGATCGAGATCGGCCTGAACCCGCTCGACACACCCGAAGGCCCGTGCGTGCTGGCGGCGATTGTAGACATCACGGAGCGCCAGCGCCTCAAGCGCGAGCAGGACCAGATGCAGGAGCGCTTCCGCCTTGCCGTGGAAGCCGCGCCCAACGCCATGATCATGGTCAACGCAGCCGGCACGATCCTGATGGTCAACAAGCAGACCGAGCGCATGTTCGGCTACGAACGCAGCGAACTGATCGGGCAACTGGTCGAGATCCTGGTGCCGGAGCGCTTCCGCGCAAACCACCCCGACGAGCGCGCCAGCTTCATGGCCAACCCGCACGTGCGCTCGATGGGCGCCGGGCGCGAGCTGTTCGGGCTGCGCAAGGACGGCACCGAGGTGCCGATCGAGATCGGCCTCAACCCGCTGGATACGCCGGACGGGCTGTGCGTGCTGGCGGCCGTCATCGACATCTCCGCGCGCAAGCGCATGGATGAAGAACAGCGAGAGCTGCAGCACCGCATGCAGCACGCGCAGAAGCTGGAAAGCCTGGGCGTGCTGGCGGGCGGCATCGCGCACGACTTCAACAACCTGTTGATGGCGATCATGGGCAACGCGGACCTCGCGCTGATGCGCATGTCCAACGAGTCGCCCGCCCGCGTCAACGTTGAGCACATCGATACAGCCGCCAAGCGTGCCGCCGACCTTACGCGGCAGATGCTGGCGTACTCAGGCAAGGGCAAGTTCCAGCTATTGCAGATCAACCTGTCGAAGGCTGTCGAGGAGATGGCGCACCTGTTGCAGGTGTCGGTTTCGAAGAAGGCTGTGCTGCGCTACAACTTCGCGCCCAACCTGCCGACGATTGAGGCGGACCCCGCGCAGGTCAGCCAGATCGTGATGAACCTGATCACGAACGCGTCGGACGCGATCGGGGAAAAGAGCGGCGTGATCACCATCAGCACGGGCATCACGCACCTCGACGAGGATTACCTCAAGACCTGCGTGCTCGACGACATCAAGGAGGGCCCGTACGCCTACGTTGAAGTCTCGGACACGGGCATCGGCATGAGTGCCGAAACGCGCGAGCGCATCTTCGAGCCGTTTTTCACCACCAAGTTTACTGGCCGCGGGTTGGGCCTCGCTGCCATCATGGGCATCGTGCGGGGGCACAAGGGCACTGTGCGTGTCTACTCCGAACTTGGGCGCGGCACCACGTTCAAGGTGCTGTTTCCGATCAGCGGCAAGGCGGTGCAGCCGAACAACGCGCCCGAGGGCGACTGGGAGGGTTCAGGTACCGTCCTCGTCATTGACGACGAAGAGAGTGTGCGCGGCGTTTCACGGATGATCCTTGAGGAGTTCGGGTTCAGCGTGCTGACCGCCGAAGACGGGCTGCGCGGCCTCGACACGTATCGCGCGCACGCCGACGGCATCCGCCTGGTGCTGCTGGACATGACCATGCCGCACCTGAATGGCGAAGAGACGTTCCGCGAGCTGCGCCGCATCAAGCCGGAAGTGAAAGTGATCCTGTCCAGCGGGTTCTCCGAGCAGGAGGCGACGCTGCAGTTCGCCGGCAAGGGCCTGGCAGGATTCCTGCAAAAGCCATACCGCGCGGTGCAGTTGCTGGAGGCCGTGCGCGCGGTGCTGGATCCGAAGGGGTAGGCGCTAACCCCTTGCGCGTGGGGCCTGATCCGCAAGACATCCTGTCGGCCCTTGCGGGCCTTTCGGTTACCTTGACGCGTCAACCCCGACCTTACGGTCGGGGCTACGATCTTGCGCACCCTACGGGCGCTGAAAGGCCGTAAGAACGTAGCCCAGCCCGTGAGGGCTGGGAATGTCGCACCCCTCGTTCCCAAAGCCCCGTAAGGGGCGACACACCCGGAAAGAAACCGTTAGTTCCGCACGTAATCCAGGCCGCCGACGATCAGTTTGCCCTTGTCGCACTTGATCTCGATGCTGCGCGGCTTGCCTTCCATCTTTACGCCGTTGCGCAGGATCTCGTGGCCCATGCGCATGTTGCATTCTTTGCTGCCCTTGCCGTCCACCACGACCCACTGAATCTGGATCCACAGGTCACGGCGCACATCGAGCGGCGTCAGCGTTTCGGTAAGCTGCTGGTACATGCGGCCCTTCTCCAGCAGGAACCCGATGTAGATGTCGCGCCCGCCCACGTCGGTGACGATCGAGAAGTTGCCCTTAAAATCTTCACTGGCTTTGAACCACAGCGACATCGTGTACGGAGGGTTGTTCATGTCGTTCGCGATCATGTCGCCGCGCGTCATGGACCCGTTGCCTTCCATCACGAAGTTGCCGCACAGCCGGTCCACGCCCGACATGCGCCAACCGTCCATCTGGAACCCATCGATCCCTTCAATCTTGTGACGCCTGGCGTCGTCTTTCAGCTCTTCGAACCACTTCTCCCATACAGTCTCAAGCTCCTCCGCGTTGGCCGCCCGGCGCCCGAGGTTCTTTTCGATGATGTCCAATCCGCCCGAGACGCGCTGCCGCGCCTGGTCGCGCCCGCAGACGCCTTCCTTGATCGACTTGAGTTGCGTCAGGTCGAGCGGCCATTCCATCAGCGCGGCTTGCACGCCCTCGAACAGCTTGCTGTCGGGCTCGGCTTTCTCCCACTTCTCGATCACCTTCTTGAAACCGTCCTTCTCATTGGTCGCGAGCCCCAGCCCCGCCACCTTCTGCGGGTAGTCCTCCCAGTACTCGGTGGCGGTCGAGAACAGCCCGGTCAGCCGCAGCGCGATTGCAAGGTCCAGCGAACGCTCCGCGCGGTCGTCCTGGCGCATGATCGGCTTGAGCAGCCGCACCACGTGAAAGTTGGGCGCGCCGCGCAGGAATTGCAGGTGGGCGGCGCGGACCTTCTCAGAGGTCTCGGGGGCGACGTATTCCTCAACCGCGGTGCGGATGTCCTTCAGGTTGGGCGCCTGCGCCGATGTCCCGGCAATCGCAAGCGGCAACAGCAGCAAGGCCAGCATCAGTCTAGGCACGGATGGCTCCCATCGGGTCCCCAGTTGATACGCACCGGATTCCGCCAGAAAGGGCCATTTTCTGCACGAGAATTCGTGATTTTCTATATTGTATAGATTTGGGATAATGGTAGTTTAGCGCTGGAGCTGTGTTGGAGCGTAGCGATGAACATTGACCAGATTGCCACCCGCATTCGCGGCGCCCGCGAACTGCCGGGCTTGTCCGCGACCGGCCATAAGCTGATGAAAATGATCGGTGACCCGGAAGTCACCATGCAGCGCATCGCCGCTGTGGTCGCGCTCGACCCCCCGCTCGCCGGTGGGGTAATGCGCATCGCCAATTCCGCCGCCTACGGGTTCAGCGAGCCGACCAAAGATCTTGGCACCGCGCTCACCCGCATCGGCCTGCGCATGCTCAAGACGCTGACGGTTGCCACCTCGGTGCTGCGCAGCGTGGAGACCATTGGCCGCATCCCTGAACTCGACCGCAGAAGCCACTGGCGCTTCTGCCTGGCGGCTGCGATCGCTTCGCGCCTCGTTTCGGACCACCACCGCCCCATGCTGGATGAGGACGCCTTCCTCGCCGGTCTGCTGCACGGCGTTGGCCTGACCGTGCTGGACGTGTTCTTCCCAGACAAGCTGCGCGAAGCCATGCGCACCGGCAAGGCCGACAAGCTTCCGCTGGCAACAGCCATTCGAGAGACCATCGGCATCCCCCTTACCGAGATCAGCTCGCTCATGATCACCGAGTGGGAGATCGACACCGGCGTCGGCGCCGTGGTGCAGGCATTCGAAAACGAAGGCGCGGAAAGCATCCTCAACCAGGACCAAACCGACATCCTGCGCTACATGCGCATCGGCATCGCGCTGGCGCAGACCGCCGGCATCGGCCTGCCCCTGAGCGGCATGCGCGAAGACCTTGACGCCCTGCGCGCCGAGATCGATCTCAGCGACGACCAGTGGGTTCTGATGATCAGCCGGCTTGAGCGCGACTTCCGGGTGTTCGAGGGCCTGGCGGCGGGCAAGGCGGCTTAACACGCGGCCCTTGTCCCTGCGGCGGATGTCGATTACGCTCCGGGCATCAGGCCCCGGAGTTGTAAGTGTCCCTCGTTCTAATCGCTGACGACGACGCCAACCTCCGGTCCCAGCTTAAGCAGGCGCTGATGGACGCGGGGCATAGCGTGCTGGAAGCCGGCACCGCCCGAGAAACCATCGACCAGGCGCAGGACCACGACCCCGACCTGTTGCTGCTCGATATCAAGCTGCCGGACATGTCGGCCCACGACCTGCTTGAGGAGCTGCGCAGCGAAGCCTCGCTCGCGCGTGTGCCGATCATGATGACGGCCGCCGACGCCGACCAGGACATCCTGACCCGCACCTTCAAGTGGGACATCGTCGACTTCCTGCACAAGCCGTTCAACCTCGACGTGCTGGTCGCCAAGATCGGCGCGCACACACGCCTCAACCTCGCCTACAAGTTCAGCCGCAAACTGAGCAAAGAGATGTACATGAGCCGGATCGACCGGCTTGAAACCCAGGTCCAGACCAACGAAGAAGATCTGTCCGAAGCCGAGCGCCACTTCACGTGGATGCAGCCCAAGACGCCGCCGATCGATGGGTACCACATCGAGGTCAAGTACCGCCCGTACGGCCGCCTGGGCGGCGACTTCTATGACTTCGTGTGGCTTGACCACGACCGGCTTGCGGTAGTGGTGGGGGACGTAAGCGGCCACGGCGTGCAGGCGGCGATCCTGCAGGCAATGGCGCGCAAGTTGATCAGCCTCGCGCTGCGGCAGGAAAACGGCGACCTGCACCGCGTGGTGGAGTTCGCCAATCGCGAACTCACCAACGATCTTCCGCCCGGCAGCTTTGTGGCGGCGGCGATCGGCGTGCTGGAGACCATGAGCCACCGGTGGTCGCACGTGCGCTGCGGCATCCCGTACCCGATTCTGTTCACCAACGGCGACGGCGAAAGCATCGTGACGCCCGGCGGCCCGCTCGGCCTCAGCAAGAAGGCTGACTGGCACATCGGCGTGGGGGAATATGCAGCGCCTCTGGAGCCCGGACAGACGATGTTGTTGATGTCGGACGGCATCATTGAGTGTTACATGGACGACGAGAAAAAGAGACAATTTGACGTAGAAGGAGTTACGTCGGCCGTGAAAGCCACTCCCCCGGGCGGCAGCATGCTGGCTACAATCGTGGAGAGTGCGGACCTGGAAAATCGCGCCGACGACGACGCGACGCTGATCAGCATCACGCGAAGGTAGCGGGGCATGGCGGAAATCCTGCTCATTGAAGGCGAGAATGAGCTGCGCGAAAAAATCGCGGAGACCCTGCGCGCGGAAAAACACGAAGTCACCGCCGTGGAAAGCAGCGACCAGGCCCGCAAAGCCGCCGTCAAGCAGTCGCCGTCGCTCGTGATCTCAAGCCGCAAGTCCGGCGACCAGAGCGTGGACTTCCTCGAAGAACTGGCCAAAGACCGCCGCCTGTCGCGCGTGCCGGTGATGCTGCTGGTCGACCCCGACGACATGGAGGCGGCGCTGACCAGCTACAACTGCGACGTCTACGCGATCCTCAAGAAGCCGATCGACTTCGACCACTTCAAGCTGCAAGCCGAAACCATCCTGCGCCAGACTTCCCGGCAGAAGCAGTCGCGCCGCCGCGAGCGCCACGAGCTGCGCTCACGCATCATGCGCCTCGAGCGCGAAGTGCGCGCCACCACCGAAGACCTCACCGACGCCGCGCAGAACTTCACCACCATGCTCGCCGCGCCGCCCAAGCCGCAAGGCATGCGCATCGACGTGCATTACGCCCCCAGCGGCGGGTTTATCGGCGGCGACTTCTATGACTTTTTCTGGCTGGACGAGCGGCGCCTGTGCGTGGTGATCGGCGACGTAACAGGCCACGGCATCCAGGCGGCGGTGATCCAGAGCATGGCGCGCAAGGTGATCAGCATCGGCATGCGCATCAAAAACGGCGACCTGCGCGAGGGCCTGCGCTTTGCCAACGACGAGTTGGCTGACGACATCCCGCAGGGCAAGTTCGTCGCCGCGATGGTGGGCGTGCTCGACGTGGTCTCGGGCAACTGGCAGCACGCGCGCTGCGGCGTGCCGCACCCGGTGATCGTGCGCGCCAACGGCAAGCGCGAAGACGTGGTGACCGCGGGGCTCGCGCTGGGGTTGAAGCGCTCAAGCAACTGGGCCGACGCGATCCAGGTGCACAGGGCAAACCTCGAGCCCGAGGGCCGCATCGTGATGTTCACGGACGGCATCATCGAGTGCGAGCAGGACGACGGCGAAGAGTTCGACTACAAGGGCGTGCACGCGGTGCTGGACCGCGCCAAGCCCAGCGACAACGTGCCAGAGCTGATCCACCAAGCCGCCTACGCCGGCCACCGCGCCGTAGACGACGTGCTGATCATAGCCATAAACCGGGAAAGCGCCGAGCTAGCCGAGCCCGAACCAGCAACCCAACCCGCAAGCCTCGACGAAGACGACGACCTCTGGGACCGCCGCTAACGAAAACCAAAAAAGGCAGGCAACCGACGTCAGGCCGGCCTGCAAAGGCCGGCCCTTCACGGTGTGCACGGTCATGAACCTATCGCGCATCCGCGATGATGCCCGGGAACGCGTGTTGGTTTCGGCGGTCGGCGGACTAACATGCAGCTTCGCGGGTGATTGGGGTCTGGGATGCGCGCGTGCATTGTCATGGTCGTACTCGTCGCGCTATGCGCGGTTGTCCCGCGTTCGCAGGCGCAGCCGGGCCGGGTGGATGAGGCGGCGACCCGGCACAGCGTGCACGCGGTGTATTCGCTGGATGGCATTCCTGTGTTTTTCGGCAAGGCCGACAGGCCGTACTCAGAGAAAATACGCCCCAGAGTCCTCCAGCCCTTCCGTCCCTACCGCCGTGTCAAATCCGACGAACCAGTGCCAACGTTGGCGTGGCATCTTGCGACGCCGAACGGCGTGATGGACGCGCTGGAAGCACAGCCCCTGATAAGCAGGATCGCCCGTGCGGTCGATCCCGCCGGGGAATGCACCGCCAGCATTGTAGGTCGCAGAGTCCAGGTAGCCGGCACGGCCGAACACCTTGCTGACTTCGAATGGGTGCTCGCGCGCCTGCGAGACTACTATGCCCGTCGTATCCGGTTTTCCGTTCTGGAACTCCACGACCCCGCAACGAGCGGACCAATCTCCCGGCAGGACGCGGAGCAACTGCGTCGCAAGGCGTTCCCGCTGGCCACAAGGTCCGTACCGCCTCGCGAGGTCGCCATCATTTCCGCGGCAAAGTCCTTCGACTACACCGCCGATTACGAGGTCAACGTTGCCACCAGCGGCATGGTCCATACGCCGGTCATGGCAGAACTTCACCTCGGACGGGAGCTGGCTCTGTCCGCCATGCCAGCCGGAGGCGGCGAGCTTTACGTGCGTGCCGCAAGCGCCCAGAAACGGCTGCGCGAGATGTGGGCGTTCCGCGGATACACCCGGGCCGGCGTTCTGGAGCAGCCCGTATGCGACTTGTATGTCCAAGAGGGCGTGTGCCGACTGAAGCCGGGCGAAGCCTGGGTTTTCGGCGTCTAGTACCTGATCTTCGCAAGC
>CAZNBU010000037.1:0-15106 GCA_964571035.1 uncultured Planctomycetaceae bacterium
AGGACCACCCGTGGCATCCGTTCTGCAGCGAGCGCTGCAAGACCATCGACCTCGGCAAGTGGCTGACCAACGGGTACGCGATAGTCGAAGACCGCTCCCGCGACCACGACCTAAAAGCCGGCGGCCTGGAGGAGGACTCGTAGCATCGGCATCCTGCCGATGTCGTACTGACGGGCCTCCGGCCCGTCCTGGCATTGGCCGGAGGCCAATGCGTACTCCATGGCCAGGATGGCCATGCTACGCGCCCTCGCGCGCCCACATTGCTAGCCGGCGCGTGACCATCGTGGCGAAGCACCCGCGTGGCAACTCGAACCGCACTTCGACTTTGTGCCGCCCCTCGTTCAACTCGTCCGGCGCCGGCTCGTCCATTTCAAACTTGTGCGGCAACAGCAGCGCCGCGCGCTCGGCTGACTTGAAGCGCGTGCGCGACAATCCCTCAAGCCGCAACTGCTCCAGCGTGATCCCTTCTTCATTCAGTACCGGCTGCACGTGCTCACCCATGTCGGGAAAACTGTCCAGGCGCGTGTTCGGCCCGAGCAGCGGGGCCTTCAACTCGCGCCACGCTGCGGTCTGCGCGTCGGTCAATGCGCGGTAAAAAGCAAGCTCGCCCGAGCGATTGCGCATCACCTCTGCGTCCGCGACTTCGGCGGCTACGAAGCGCGACAGCGTGCGGTTGAAAAGAAAGCTCTGGTACGCGGCCACAAACATTGTGCGCAGCGACGGCGTGATGCGCTCAAAGCACGCCGCCCATTCGCCCGGGTTGTCGCGCAGAAACTCCACCAGCGCGCGCTCGGGCGACTTCCGCATCTTCTGGTGCAGCGTGCCCCAGTCGCCCCAGTGCTCAATCGCCAGCCGCCGGTTGGTCTTGTCCTTCATGTTCTGCTTGCGGTGCGGCGCGGCGAGGTGCAGGCGCACCGCTTCTTCAAAATTCCCCTGGATCAGCGCCTTGGCGATGAACCCCTGGCCGTGGGCGATGCCGCCGAAGCGCTGGTTGTCGTAGTAGTTCGGCAGTCCGAAGCGCCGCACTTCTTCGGCGTTTGCGGGCAGCACTTCAAGGTCGCGCTCGCCCAGGCTGCGCATGACGATCCGGAATCGGTTGCCTTCAATGATCTCGGCGGTCAGCGGCGCGACACTCTTGCCGACGAAGCGTATGGCAAGGCGATCATCGCCGGTGTCGGTCTTCAGCGGCGCGCTTGAACTGAACAACTGGCGCGTGGCGCCGTGCTTGTCTTTCAGCCCGGCGGCGGACAGTTCCTTCGCCGGCACGCGGTTGCGGCGCGCCAGCATCCCCAGCGCTTCAAGCGTCGCCAGCGAGCGCTTCTGCAACTCATATACGAAGTAGCTGCCCGCCGGGTTCGGCGCGAACGAAGTGAACTCCTCAACGACAAAGTCATCCGGAAGCGACTTCAGTTTCATGCGCGCGTTCATAGTGGCAACGCAACCGCAACGGTAGGGGAGGAGCACGTTCAGGATCGGTCGGCGGCAGCTTCGCGTCTTCCGCCGTGCAAAGACGGGAGGCGGGAGGCGGGAGCAACTACGGCCTTCAGCGCTCGGGGCACCGCAAGCAGTTTCTCCCGCCTCCAAGCTCCCGCCTCCGGGCTCGGTGCGACATGAGCGCGGACGAAGAAACGCGTGCGCCTGGCGAAACCAACGATTGTCCGGCATCAACCCGCGCGCTTGCGGGCGTGCTCGAGCAGCCGGATTGCCCCCGCGCTGCGCTCGCCGGGTTTTAGGTCGTGGTACTTCTGCAATGCCTCAGCGGCTTGCTTGTGGCGGCCCTGGTCGAAGTCGATCACGCCCAGCAGCAGAAACGGCTGCCATGCCAGCGCCTTGTCGTCGCACTTCTCGCGCAGCGCCTTGAGGTGCGCTTCGAAGACGGATTTGTCGCCGTACCCCTCGGCGATCAGAATGCGAAAGTTCGCAACGTCGCCCTTTGCCAGGTTGCGCGCTTCAAACAGGTCGTCCAGTTTGCGCGCGGCAGCGTCGTAGTCGCCCAGCGCGAAGTAGCAGCGCAGCAGGTCTTCCTGCGCGTGCGGCAGCGCGGGCTCGGTCTCCAGCGCGCGCAGCAGGTGCGAGCGCGCGCCTTCGTAGTCGGCGGCTTTGAACAGTTGCGCGGCTTTGCCTTGCAGCGCGCGCGGCGACATGTCGTTCGGCACGCCGTTGGGCGTAACGTCGTTCTTGAGGGCGTCTTCCTGCAACAGGCGATCCAGCGCCTGCACCATCGGGTTCGCGGGCGCTTCTGACTTCGCGACCACCAGCTCATCGCGCGCTGACTGGTAGCGCCCGCGCGTCAGCTCAACGTACGCGTTGATCAGCCGCGGCACGCCCGCGTTGGGGTCGCCTGTGCGCAGGTCGATGATCTTCTTGCGCCACGCTTCGAACAGCTCGTTGGTCGCAAACAGCTCGCGCACGGCGTTCAGCCGGGCGCGATCTTCGCGCTCAGCACGCAGGAACCAGGTTTGCAGCGCGGTGGCGCCGTCCGTGAACTCGCCGCGCCCGACGTGAATGACAAACAACAGGTGAAACAGCGCGGGCTCGGCGTTCTCGTTGATGTGGGCGTCGAGCGCCTTCAGTGCCTCGGTGAAGTCGCCGCGGCGCAGCGCGGCGCGTGCGTCGTCCACCGTGCGCGGCTGCGCGGGTTGATCCGGCTCGCGATCCGGCGGTGTCGGCACCCCCGGTTGCGGGTCGCCCGGCTCCGGGCGCGGGTCGCCGCTGAGGTTGTTGGCTTCGACGTAGTCCATCAGGTCGCGGGCGAAGTCGTCCAGCCGGCTTGCCGCAAGCACACGCAGGCCGCCCTTGCGCGCTGTCGCGTTGTACCCGGCGCTCAGGGCTGCGGCGGCGGCCACGCGCGCGCGGCCGCTGGGCACGTCCTCGCCTGACAGCATCTCGCGGGCGATCGCGCCCAGCGCGTCGGCAGGCAGTTGGAGCTTGTTCAGCCAGGGCACCAATCCGTCGACGCGCTTTGTCAGCGCGAGGGCGAGCATGCGGTCAGCGAGGTCAAACTCGCGCGAGCCCACCAGGGCGACCGCCAGGCCGGCGTAGTGCTCCGCCACGGTGGGGGAGTCCAGCGCCGCGAACGCGAACCCGGCTACCGCATCGGCCCAGTCGCCCACGCGCAGCGCGTTGGTGCCGCGCGCGACGTTGCGGTCCTCGGCGTCGATCAGGCTTGACGCCTGCGCGTCAGTGCCCGCCAGCTCTTCGGCGCGCACGAGAAACGGCAGCGCAAGCGTGCGGTCGCGGTTCACCAGCAGCAGCGCGCCGGTAAGAAAGCACAGCTCCACCTTGGCTTCCGCCTGCTTGCCGACCTGCACGATGCGCACCTGCGCGTCTTCGCCCGGCATCAGCGTCGCCAGCGGCTCGAGCTTCGCCAGCGCCGCGGAATCGGCGCTCAGCGCGCGGCGCAGGTGGCGGGCGGAGTCGTCAAACTGGCCCATCCAGAACAGCGTCAGGCACGCCTGCACGTTTTCGGGCGCGCCGGCTGGTTTCGCCTTCAGCGCGCGCACGGCGTGCGACAGCGCTTCCTTGTCGCCGCCCGCCAGCGCCGTGCGCGACTTTGCCAGCCAGTCCACGACCTCGGTCTCCTGCGCGGGCAGGCCGTGGGCCACGGCAATGGCAAGCAACAGGGGCGCCACCCGGGCAAGGGGCGCCCCCACAGTTGAAAAGCGAATCGTCATGCTATTGGCCGCCGGCGTTGGCTGCCCTCATCCGCGCGTGAATCGCGTTGGAGAGCTCTGCTTCCAGGTCGCGGTCGCGCATGGTCTCGGTCCACTTCGATGAATACATCGCCGTGGGCCCGCCGCGCCCCGTGCCGTAGCTGGAGCCGGTGTAGACCTCCTGCCGCGCGATCACGACGGCTTCGTACTGGCCGTCCTGATCGAGCTGCGGGTACGCGCTGACGCGCATGCGGTACTTCTCAAGGCCCACCGCGCGCTCGTTGCTGATCGCGGTCCAGTGGTTGTACTTCCACTCGACGTCGGCGCGGAACACCGCGTTGCCGAAGCGCGATTCGAACTCGTCGTGAATCGCCTGCTCAACGTTGTCGAACGAGCTGCTGCCGTTGTACCCGGCCTGGAACCTGTAGATGTCATCCGAGAAAACGGTGCACCCGGTTGAAACCAGCAGCGCAGCAAATGCCAGCAAAGCGAAAGTCTTCCTCATGACGCCTCCAAAGCGGCCAAGGGAGGGCCGCGCGTGCAACTCGGGGCTGCCTATATGGTACCGGCGTCAAGGGCGCTTGCAAGCGCCTTCCGGGCAGGCATTGCCGTTGCGGGCGGGCGTCGCCGCGTCTCGCCAACCCGCAAACCCCGGAACATCTGCACGGATGGTTTGCCGGTCCCACCTACATCGAAGTAGCCAGGAGCCATCAGGCGGGAGGCGGGAGCAACTGCGAACTGCGGCCTCTGGATTGGCGGGGGCAGTTGCTCCCGCCTCCATGCTCGAACCTGAACCAGATCGCCTTGGCTCGTCAGCGCTGCAAACCGGCCTATCGCCGCTCTAGAGGTAGAACCGCACGCCCAGCCGGAATACCAGCCACTGGAAGGTGAACTCTTCGCGCAGGTTGTCCTGGAACCCGCGCACGCGCTCGTCAGCGTCCTGCAGGATGACGATGTGGGCGCGGAATCCGGTTTCGATGAACCCGCGGACGAAGTCGTCGCCGAACTCAAGGCCGACCGAGTGTGTGGAGCCCGCGGCCAGGCTGAACACCAGGTTGAGATCGGAGCCCGAAACGCGCTGGTCAAGCTGGTAGAAGGCGTACTGCGCCGCGACCATCAGCGAGTGCGTGCTGTACAGCGCGATGCTTTCATGAAAGTCGAGGTGAAAGCGCACGCCCGGCTCAAAGATCGCGGTGCGCAACTGCGGGCGATAGTCGCGGGCGGCGCCCAGCTCCTGGTTGTATTCGGCCCGAAACGATAGCGACATCGCGCGGTAAATGCCGAACGACAGCCCGATCCCGCCCGACCACATCGAGTGCTTCGTGGCGATGATGCCGCCGTAGGCTTCAAGGTTCAGGCCGCGCCACTGCGAGACTTCCATCCACTCGCGAATGCGGTCGCCGGGCGTCGCGGCCGCCGGCTCCTTGGCCGGGGCTTCTTCAGCCGGTTGTTCTTCTGCTTCTTCTTCCTGAAACAGCGCGCGTACGGGCGCACGGCGCTCGATATCAAACCCGCTTGCGGCTTGCAGCGATGCGCACGCCACACCCAGTATCAAGATGATCCAACGCGCCATGTTGCCCCCATCCAAGCGCTGATTGGCGCGCTAGCAGCCCGCGCGCGAGGCAGGAAGCCTGCGACGCCGCCACAAAGCCGCGAGCGTGGGCGCGATGACCCACACCAACCGAGTCCCGGCAGGCGCAGACGAGCACCCGCCGCCACCATTATCGGTCGTTTCGGTGTCGTCACTGTTGCCCGGGGGCGGGTTTGGGTTGCCGCCGCCGGGGGGTGGAGTACCGCCGCCGAAGTTGACCTCGCCCTGGGTCGCGCCGGATGCGAAATCGACCTCCACGTTGTCAGCCGCCACCGTTACGTCGGCGGTCGCCGTGCCGCTGAACGCGCCGCCGGCGCATGTCACGGTGTACGTCCCCGCGCCCGCCGCCAGCGCCCAACCGCCCGCGCTGTTGGTCAGCGTCGAGAGCACGCCCGCGCCGGTGGTAGAGACTGTCACCCCGCCAAGCCCTTCGCCAAGGTCGTAGCGGCCGTTGGTGTTGGTGTCGTTGTACACCACGCCGGTCAGCCAGACGGGATCAGTGGTGTTGCGGCGCGCGGTGTGGATGCTCCAGTACGCGCCGGAGTTCCAGCTTCCGCTGGTAGGCGGCGGCACAGACTGCGTCGGCGCGTTGCCGGTGGCGTAGCCGGCACCGATTTCGCGGTGGGCTTCAAAGAACGAGTTCATCGCAAGCAAATGGATGCGGTGCCCAGGTGGGTTGACGCCCAAGTCTTCGATCAACGCCCTCAGCGCGGCGGGGGCGGAATAGCTGATGCTTCCACCTTGGCTGTAGAGCACAGCCAGCGACTCAATGTTGTTGCCGGCATCGGGCCAGCTTCCGGGCAGCGGGTAGCCGGCATCGCGCGCCATCGCGTTGGGCTGGTCGCCGGTGACCATGCTGGTGTGGGCGAAGTAGCTGTTGGCGGCCATCTCATCCGAGTGAAAGCGAGCCGACTGCACCAGGTTGTTGTTCACAGCCAGTGGCGGCTGCGCAGCCACGCCATCAAGCAGTGTCCCCAGGCTGTTTGCCGCGGCGTAGGCCTGCGGGTTGGCCCGCGCGCGGTTGAGTTCATAGATGAAGGCCATTTCGGCGTTGGTGGGGGCCTGCTGGGCGGCCAACGCGGCGCCGAACAGGGCCGTGAGAAGCATCAGTGTCCATCGCATCACAACATTCCCTCGGGGAGAAAAGGGACCTTGGCAAGTCTACCCCATAGCCCCCCGGCATGTGGCAGAATCGTCGTAAGTCCTTATGGCAAAAGCGCAAACGGAAACATTGCGCAGCCTGCCCGACGAAGCCTCGGCGAAGTCGGGAGCGCGCGGAGAACTACGGTCTCACACGAAGACGCCAAGCCCGCTCTCCAGATTGAACGCGGTGGCCGTGAATGGGTGATTTGCTGACGCATGTAAGCGGTGGTCGTCGATCCGCCAACCCGGGCTTCGTGACTTTGTGTGAAACAGCCGTTGCAGTTCTCTGCGCCCTCCGCGATCTCTGCGCGAGGCTGTAGTTCTCAAAGCGTGCGGCGCAGGACGAGCTTTGCGCCGGTGCGGGTGTTGTCGGATAGCGTGCCTACGGCGATGAATCCTTCTTGCAGGTTGAGGATCAGCATCTCGCGGTTGTCGCCCCAGGTGTGAGTTTCGATGTACTGGTATCCGTTTGCCTTCGCGTGCTCGTGCTGAAGGCGCAGCATTGCGCGCGCGAGGCCCTTGCGACGGTGAAACGGGTGCACGCCGCCAAGCCACGAGTACAGGCACTCGCGCCGATTGCCGGTGCGGTAGGCGATCTTGTACCCGACGCAGCCGCCGTCGGCTGCGAACGCGCCCAGCACGTGAGGATCGCGGCCCGTCAGCGCCGCCACAATGTCCGCGAACACCTTGGCTTTCTGCTCCGGCGTAGCCCCGTGGCGCGAGGGCAGGCACTGGTGGTGCAGCTCAACCAGCGGCGCCAGCGCATCTTCGGTCGCGGGTATTTCGCGGATGATGTAGTCGCCGTGTTGATGGTTCATCGTCGTTCGAGGTCAGAGGTTAGAGGTCAGAGGCTAGAGGTCAGAGGTTGGAGGCCAGAGGCCAGAAGTGGCACCCAAACCCAAAACCCAACACCCAACACCCAAGACCCTTCAATCAATGTCGATATGCACCGAAACGTGCGCGACATCCGGCTCGGCTTCCAGCCTGACTCGCACCGCCTCGCCTATGTCGTGCGCCTGCTTCACTGTCAGCTCGTTGCTTACCACGATGTGCACCAGCACGTGCAGGTGCGTGCCCATGAACTGCGCGCGCAGGTCGTGCGCGTTGATCACGCCCGGCACGTCGCCCGCCAGCTTCGACAGCTCCTTCTGGCGCTTGTCGGGCGGGGCTTCGCCCATCAGCAGCCGAATGTTGTCGCGCGCCAGCTCAATGCCCGCCCATCCGATCCACACCGCAATCGGCAACGCGAGCCACGCATCCAGCGTCGGCACGCCGAAGCGCGCGGCGAAGAATCCAGCGATCGCGACCAGGCTGACCAGCAGGTCGTTGCGGGCGTCCACAGCCAGCGCCTTCAGGGCCGGGCTGCGCGAGTCCGCCTTCCGGCAGGCCGCATAGATCAACCCTTTGAACACGGTCTTGGCGCCGAACACCGCGATCAACGTCCACTCCAGCTCTGCGCGCTCGCCGCCGATCAGCGCCTCCACGGCGCTGCGGGCGACCTCAAGCGCCACAACGCCGGCGACTACCGCTGTCACCAGCCCGCCGATCGGTTGCGCGCGCGTGTGGCCGAAGGGGTGTTCCTTGTCTTCCGGCTGGCGGCTGACGTGCACGGTCCAGATCAGCACCGAGGCGGTGAACACGTCCATGAAGCTGTCGGCGGCCTGCGCCAGCGCAAGCTGGCTGTTGAACGCCCACCACGCGCCGAACAGCACGCCGACCAGCGCAAGGCTGCCGCCAAGCGCGAGGCGCGGAAAGATCAGTTCAGCCCTGTGCAGATTCGCCATGTTTTTGCAGACAGATTGATGAGCCAGGGTGGCGCAATCGTCCTTCTTTATAAGCTAGGTGCGCCCCGTTGTAGCGGGCAGTTGAAGTGGCGGGCTGGGTGCCTTACTTTTGGCACTCGCGCGGCACTCATACGTACTTCATAATGAGGCAGAGGGCTGGGCCCCCTGATTTGCCACCCGAAACCCCTCAGAGGAGGAATCATGCGATTTCGAACATTCGCGCTGGCCGCCATCGCGGCAGTGGCAATGCTTAGCGCATTCGCGGTAAGCAGCGAAGCCGACATCAAGCGCGACCTGGCGGAATTCAAGTCCGTCTGGGGCAACCGCAAAGCGACCAACCTCGAAAAACGCGCGGCGGTGCAGGCGCTGCCTACCGGCAACGCCGAGCTGGTGGACATCTACGCCGAGATTCTTGAGTCCGACGTGTGGCAGTACCGCGCCGAGGTGATGGCCAAGATCATCAACGAGTCGAACGAAGACCTGCTGGCGGGCCTGGAAAAGTGGCTGCTCGATGAAAAGAAGTCCGGCAGGGCTCCGGCAGCGGCTGAGCACCTGATCTGGGCGATGTACAACAACCCGCGCTGGGCGACCGACGAAAAGTGGCAGCTTTCGGCGAGGATCCTGCGCATGGACAAGCTGGCCGACAAGGCCAAGGCCCGCATGATCCGCGAACTTGGCCGCTGGCGCGGCCGACTGACGATCCCGCTGGAAGAGATCCCGGAAAAGGAGCGCCCCGAGGACGGCAAGCCGGTCTACGACCCCCAGACCCAGACACGCATGCGCGCCAACGCCAAGGTGATGGTGGACCTGCTGGGCGAGAACCTTGAGAACCGCAAAGCCAACCTGCAACTGCGCTTTTTGCTGATCGACTCGCTGGAAGCGATCAGCGGGCAGGAGCACGGGGACAAGATCGACAACTGGCGCTTCTGGGTGGACAACCCCAAGCCCGAGGAGCCACTGAAGCCGCGCAAAGCCGACACGTTCTCGGACCAGTTCACGAACGTGAAGATCGAAGGCCACAGTTTCGTGCGCAAGACGGCACGGCCGACCGACATGGAGATCCTGATCCTGCCGGACCTCGGTTCGTCGGAGCAGTACTGGTATCCGTACATCTTTGAGCTGAACAAGACGTTCAAGTGCACGTTTGTGCAGCTTCCGGACTGCTCGCAGATGCCGGACCTCGAAACGACGGCGGGCGGGTACTACTACCCGCTGAAGCAGTTGGTCGAGACGTTTGAAGAGCGCCGCAAGCAGTCAAAGCAGGAGCGCATCGGCCTGGTGGCGCACGGCGCGTCGGGGTGGATCGCGATGCAGTACCTGCTGGACCACCCGGAAAGCGTGGCGTTCGCGATCATCATGCAGACCTGGAGCGGCCAGAACTCCGCCAGCCAGTCGATCAACCAGTGCATCGGCGACAACGATCCGGCCTGGAAGTACTACGGTATGAGCCGGCAGTATGATCCTTCGGGCCGATCGGGCGAGCTTAGCCTGAACGACGAGCAGCGCATGTGGGCGCAGACCGGCGCGTATCGCCGCCGCTGGGGCGACCCCAAGGCGCTGGAGCCGATTCTGTACTCGGATTCGTTCGCCGGACTGCTGGGGCATTCCTACCGCCGGCCGATCGAGGGCGGGCGCGTGTTCATCCCCAAATTCGAGTTCACCAACGACGCCAAGGGCAAGCGTGTGGACGTGCCGGTGCTGTTCATCCACGGCGCGGCGGACCCGTGCTATGTGAAGAAGGACGAATCAGACTACAAGCGCGCCTTCACCAAGATGTACTGGGAGGTGTTCCCCAAGGCGGGCGATACCCCCTGGGCGGAAGAGCCCGTGCTGTTCTTTGAGGCGTTCCGGAAGATGCTCGACGACCACGACATCATCGAGAAACTGAAGCAAGAAGCCGAAGAGCGCAAGAAGCGCGAGGCTGAGAAGAAGAACTAGTTCTGCTGAGTCCACCGAACCGGGGCGCATCGCGCCCCGGTTTTCTTTGGTGGCATGTGCGAGGGCGCCAACGGGTTGGGCGGGTTTTGTCGGCGCTCCGCGCCTCGGCCTGGATGAAACACCGCGAACCCCGGCCCCTGGCCGGGGCTAACGTTGTGCCAGCACTCCGCGCTGAACTGCTAACTACGCAGCGTTAGGCGAGTGGGCCCGTGCCACATCGGAAAATCTTGTCGCATGCCTATGTAGGCTTCTGGCATTGGACCCTTCAAAGGAAACTGCGATGTCGAAGAACAAGAAACGCTGGAAGAAACACCCGCGCCCGTTCCGGGCTGCCCCACTGGCCCGCGATACGGGCGGGTGCGCCGACCTTCAGGCCCGCCGCAAGTATTTTGAGGAGTGCTACGCGCGCTTTTCGGACTTCTTTGGGCTGGAGGTGCTGCGCAAGAACATCACCTTCTATCAGGTCACCGTCACCATGCACTGCAAAGAGTTGGAGGTGCGGCGGCGGGTTCTGACCGACGAAACAGTCGAGAACTATCGCTGGCAGGTGTCGCCCAGCATCGCCCTGCGCGCCGCCCGCGCCGCGGAGCAAGCCACCGAGCGCTACCAGCAGGCGCTGACCAATTGCCGGGATGCCGCGCTGGCGGCTGTGGAATCCAGGTTCGGCCCCGCGCCGGGCCATGATACGGCGGTGACAGAGGAAGTTACCGCGCACATTCCATGGATGGCGCCCGACCCGGAAGAAGCGTCAGAAGTGGTGACGGCTACGCGGGAAGCTGAGCCGATCCCGCGACAAGCCGCAGCCTGACGGGTGGGCCCGACAATCCTGTCGGGCCCGGTGTTGACATACATAAAGGAAGGACCGACAGGATTGTCGGTCCCACCCTTGCGGTTGTGCTGGTGTCAGGCTGCTTCGCGGATTTGCTCGCGCAGTGTCTTGTTGGCGTCGAGCATGGCTTTCAGGAACCCGATGCGCGCCTTGTCGCTGGTGCCGCCGGGCTGCACGAGGCTGGCTTGGCCTTGCTCAGCCGCAGGCTCGTGCCGCGTGCTGAGGCGCTCGATCTCGCGGGCGAGGCGGCGGATGCGGGCTTCCAGCTCGATGATGCGGCCGGACTGCTCGTTGTCGGGTGCGGCCATGTTGCGCTCGCGCTGGCTGTCGGTGATGGCGAGCTGCCGCAGCGAAGCTTTCAGCTCTTCGGCTTCCTGCGCGGCGCGTTGGCTCAGATGTACCGAATCTACGCGCAGCGATTCCTGCGCGGCTTCCAGCGCCGCGAGCCGCTCGCCGGCTTCGCGGGCGGCGCGCTGGTCGGCTTCGAGCCTGGCGATGCGCTCGGTTGCGGCCACCAGCTCGTTTCGGGCGAAGACGGTCTGCTCGTGCAGCAGGCGCTCGGCGTGGTAGCGCTCGGTCTCGGCTTCGATCAGGGCGAGGCGGTGCGACTCGGCTTGCTGCTGCGCGGCGGCAAGGCGAACGCGGGAGGCTTCGGCACGCGCTTCAAGGATCAGCGCGAGGCGGGCGAGCATCACGCCGCCTACCGTGACCACGAGCGCGCCGAACACCATCTCCCACATCAGCGCGTAGCCCAGATCGCCGTTGCGGGCGCGATTGACGAGAAACCCCGCCAGCAGGCCGAGAAAAGGCGCAACCAGCAGGCGGTGCGCGTCGCGTGTGAGGATGTGGTTCATAGCGTCACCTGGCGGTTGTTCGGACCTCGCTGAGCCAAACCCAATTGCTTGCTGACTCAGGACCGAGGTTCTGGGTGTTGGGTTTTGTGTGCTCGGAACCGCGCTCAATACGTGTCCAGAACCCAAAACCTAAAACCCGGAACCTCCCCCAAGGCACCCTATGCCGCCTTCTCCCCCCGACCGGATTCGATGTCCCTTATGTGGATGACGGTGCGTTCGCTTTCGCTGTCGTGCTTTTCCAGCACGATGCGGAAGACGTGGGAGTCGTCGATGCCGAGCGCGCCGCAGACGCAGTCTTCGAGGAACTTCACGCGGTTGCTCAGGTCCACGCGGCGGACCTTGCCGGATTTGGTCCAGGCGCGCAGGTAGACGTCGATGCGCAACTCGTACACCCGCGTAGGGTCCAGCGTATCGCCGATCATGGCCTGGATCAGCCGGCGCACGCGGCGGGCGTTCTGGGTCAGCACGCGTTTGATGATGCCGCTTTGGGGGTCGCGGACAGTGGTGAACAGCTTGTTCACGCTGGGCGGCAGGAACGGCAGCGTAAGCCGGAATGGCTCTGCCGAGACCTTGCGAACCCACGAGCGACGCGGCACATGCCCGCGCGCGCCCTGCCGGCGCCCGTTGCCCAACGCCCGATACTCCGCGGCAGTGATGCGGGTAGGGGGTGTGCGGACGGGTTCAGGCGCGGCCATAAAGGTCTCCGATCCTGAATCGGAAACATGGCGCTGTCGGCTTCAATAGAAAGGGTGGCAGGACGATTGCGGATTTTGGATTTTGGATTGTGGATTGGTCATGCGCACCCCCCCCGTTCAATCCAAAATCCAAAATCGAACCGGATTCGGCCCGCAACAGAACATCAAGCGCACGTAGTCGTAAGGCCAACTAGCGGTTCGCCGCTTCCAGCGCCTGCTCAACCGTCATGGCCATGCGGAACCCGCGGTGGTCCATGCGGGCGTACGGGTCGCTGTAGCGGCGGCGCGAGGACGGCATGCAGTCATCGTCGCGGGTGTTGGTGCCGCGCTCGACGCGGCGCTCGCCGCCGGTGCCTCGCACGAACGGGTTGGCTTCCTTGATCGGCGGCGATTCCAGGTAGACATCGGCGCACCACTCGCTGACGTTGCCCGCGAGGTCCACGTGCTGGTACGGCCCGCGGCCTGACGGGAAGTACCCGACGGCGGTCACCATGCCGCGGTTGATGTTCGCGTGCGGCGTGGTGGGCGTCTTGACGCCGTTGACGTCAACCGTGATGTTCCAACCCGCGTCGTCGCCCCACGGGTAAGGCCGGCCTTCCGGGCCGCGCGCCGCCTTTTCCCACTGCGCCTCGGTCGGCAGCGACCCGCCGAAGAATCGGCTGCAGGCGTCGGCTTCGAACCATGACATGCCCAGAACAGGCATGGTCGCGTGGCGCAACTGGTGCTCGGCGGTGCGCGAGGCGTACCCGATCAACGGCTTCCGGTACTCGCCATCGACCCAGGCGATCACCGCGAGGTCGAACTGCTTGCCCGGGTCGGCGATGCTGACGCGCCCTTGCGCGTCTGTCTTATGCAGGTAACGCCCGCCGGTGACGCGGGGATCGACGGCGATCTCTTCACCGTTGACTTCGCGGAACCCGCCGCGGATCTCCACCCACACGCTGCCGGATTCGGAGTTGTACTGGATCCACTTGTCCATTTCGTCGTTGCGCGGAAGCACCAGCACGTTGCTGCCTTGCGGCACCGACACGCCGCCGGCGTCCAGAAACTCCAGCGTCAGTTCAACGTGCGGCGATGCCAGCGACCAGATGCGGCTTGTGCGGTCGATGCGGCGCCACCCGAGGTATCGCGTGCCGCGGGTGTTTTCGCGGCGGATGAAGTTGAACCCTTCGGGCGTCCAGTATTTGGCCGATTCGTACCCGCGATCGAGGATGAAGGCGTAGTACTGCTCGTTGGTGCACTCGGTTTCCGCGAGGTAGTAGTCGTCCATCCATACCCAGCGCTTGGGGCCGTCGGCGCGCACGCCGTCGTTTTCGCCCATCGGGAACCAACCCTGCGGCACCAGCCGCATCGGCACTTCGACCGTCAGCGCGCCGGCGCGTTGCGTGACGACAATGCGCTCAGGCAGCGGGCGCGGGCGCTCGATGCGGAACCCTTCGTCGGATGGGGGTTCAGGCGGGAAGGCCGGGCCCTTGAGCGTGCGCGGGCCGGGCAGGCCGGTGTCGCCGCTGTCGGCGCCGGGGACTTCGATCGGCTTTTCGTCGCCGCGCATCCACGTCTGGACGCCCAGCAGGTCGAACTTGAAAAACGCCAGCGCGCCGATTGCGATCAGCAGGATCAGCGCGATTCCGCCGTATGTCCCGGAGCCTGAGCGGGTTTCATCCATCGTGCCTGGGCCTTCCTCCTGTGTCAGTATACGACTGGGGGCGCGGGCGTCAGCAAGAGAAGAGGGGAGCCACCCCGGTTCCTTTGCGTCCATAGGCCGGCTGAACTGGTGCCGGCGCCGCGAGGCGCCGGCGATCATCTTGGAAGTGTGCTCCTGAATGAGATGCCCCGACCTAGCGGTCGGGGCACCAGTTCCGCACGTTCGTTCTCTTTATGCCGCGCCGATCTGGTCGATCAGGCCGACCAGCGGCAGGAACAGCGCGATGACGATGAACCCGATCGCGCCGCCCATGAACACGATCAGGATCGGCTCAAGGATGCTGACCAGCGACTCGACCGCGATGTCCACGTAGGTGTCGAACGTGTCGGCGACCTTCAGCAGCATCTTGTCCAGTTCACCGGTCTCTTCACCCACGTCGATCATGTTGACGACCAGGTCGTCGAACAACCCGGTCTCGCCCAGCGGCCCGGCGATGGTTTCACCTTCCTTGATGCTGCTGGCCACCTTGTCGATGGCTTCGCCCAGCACCACGTTGCCGATGGCGTTCTTGCAGATATTGAGCGACTCAAGAATCGGCACGCCTGCCATCACCAGGGTGCCCAGCGTGCGGGTGAAGCGCGCGGTCACAGCCTTCTTGATGATCGGCCCGAAGATCGGCAGCTTGAGCTTTAGCGTGTCCGCCACCCGCTCGCCCTTGGGCGTTCGGAACCATGCCATCATGCCGAACCCGGCTAAGACGACGGCGCCGACGATCACCAACCCGTACCACGACACGAGGCCGCGCGACATGATTACGAGGATGCGTGTCATGATGTGCAGTTCCATGCCCTGCTCAGCGAACATCTGCTCGAAGGCGGGAACCACGAAGATCATGATGCCGGCGAGGATCATCACCGCGACCGACATGACGATGATCGGGTAGATCATCGCGCCGACGACTTTCTTCTTCAGGC
>CAZNBU010000038.1:0-15105 GCA_964571035.1 uncultured Planctomycetaceae bacterium
GGCGGTGCGCGAGATGGAACTGCCGCTGCCGATTTCATTCGGCAACTACAAGTAGCAGGCAGAAGGCGTCAAATGTTGAGGGTCGAAGGTCGAATTACTTCGACCTTCGACCTTTGACTTTTGACGGCCCTTTCCTGGCACATCCTGACACCGGCGTTCGTTATGGTGCCGCCATGAATGCGCCTGTTGCCAAAAACCGGCTTCCTGCCTTGCTCTACGCGCCTGACGGCTCGCGCCGTGTGGACTATCGCGCGGTGATCGGGCTGGCTTGGCCGCTGTTCCTGCAGTTCGGCGTGCAGGCGCTGATGAACGTGACCGACACCTGGTTCGTCGGCCGCCTGGGCGCGGATGCCGTGGCGGGCATGAACGCCGTCAATTTCTCCAGCTTTACGCTGCTGCTGCTGTTCGGCGGATGCGCGATCGCGGTGCAGACCATTGTCGCGCAACGCTACGGCGCGGGCCGCAACGCGCGCGCGGGCCAAGCCGCTTGGCACGGCCTTTACGCGGCGCTGCTGACCGTGCCGCTGGGTGTCGGCGTGGCGCTTTCGGGCAATGCGGTCTTCACCTTCTTTCAGTTGCCGGACGAGGTGGTGACCGCCGCCGCAGACTACTGGCTGCCGCGCATGGCGGGCGCGGGCGCGGTCGTTGCGATGTGGGCGCTGGGCAACTTCTTCAACGGCATCGGCCGCACGCGCATCTCGCTTTGGGGCGCGCTGTTCTCGGCGGTCGTCAACGTGGTGCTGAACTGGTGGCTGATCCTTGAACTGGGCATGGGCATGTTCGGCGCGGGGCTGGCTTCGGCGCTTGCGACGGGCGGTGCGGTCGTCTTCTACGCCGTGGTGTTCCTGTCGCGCCCGTTCCGGGAAAAGTTTGCGACCACGCGCACCTGGCGACTGAGCTGGCCGATGCTGGCGTCGATCTTTGCGCTGGGCGTGCCACTGGGCGTGCACATGATGTTTGACGTCGGCGCGTTTGCGATGTTCCAGCTCATGGTCGGCAAGCTCGGCGCGGTGCCGGGTGCATCTACGCAGATCGCGATGATCCTCACCTCGCTCGGGTTCCTGCCCGTGGCTGGTTTGAACTTCGCGGCGGCTTCGCTGGTGGGACAGTCCATTGGCGCCGGAGACAAGGATTGGGCGGCGCGCGTCGGCTCGGCGTGCGTGAAGCTCGCGTTCGGATACATGGCTGTGTGGGCGATCCTGTTCGCCACAGCCGGCGGGCCGCTGAGTTCGATCTTCGTGGACAGTGCCGACCCCAACGCAGCCGCGGTGGTCGAGTTGTCGGCTGCGCTGCTGCTGATCGCGGCGGGGTACCAGTTGTTCGACGCCCTGAACCTCGGGTGCCTGGGGTGCCTGCGCGGCGCGGGCGACGTGGTGGTGCCAACGGTAGCGCTGCTGGTGCTCGCGTGGTGCCTGTTCGTGCCGCTGTCGCATATCCTGATTTTCGAAGAGGGCGAAGGCTGGGTCGACTTCCTTCCTCAGTACGGCCTCGGCGCGCGCGGCGGTTGGATTGCAGCCTTCATCCACATCACGCTGCTCGGCAGTTTTCTACTGCTGCGCTGGAAATCCGGCGCCTGGCGTAAACGTGTGGTGTAGAAACTACAGCCTCGCGCAGAGAGCGCGGAGATCGCAGAGAAGGGCAACTGCTGTTTCACACAAAGGCACGAAGCCCGGGTTGGTGCGGCGAGCGACCCCCGCAAAGATGAGCCTGTTCCGGTCATTGATGCGTGTATTGAACGGCACCGCGCGCGTTCCGGTGAGAGGGCTTGGTGGCTTTGTGTGAACTTCCCTTAGCAGTTCTCTGCGGACTCTGCGATCTCTGCGCGAGGCTGCAGTTCATCCGTGTTCAATCGTGTTTACCCGTGGTTTCATGCGCCAATGGCAAGTGTCCGCGATGTCTTGCAGCAATACGCAAACCGCTTCCAGCGAGCGGGCGTTGAGAGTGCGCGGTTGAACGCCGAGTTGCTGCTTGCGCGGGTGCTGGGTGTGTCCCGTGGCGAGTTGATGGCGCTTGGCGAACGCGAACTTACGGCAGGCCAGCACGAGCAGTTCGCGGAGTTTGCGCGCCGGCGCATCGCGCGCGAGCCGGTGGACTACATCCTTGGCGAACGCGAGTTCTACGGCCGCAGCTTTCATGTACGCCCCGGTGTGTTGATTCCGCGGCCGGAGACCGAACTCATCATCGACACCGTGAAGCGCGAGCGGCCCGGCGCTTCCGGGTGGGCCGCGGACATCGGGTGCGGCAGCGGCGTGTTGGGAGTGACGCTGGCGCTTGAGATCCCCGCGCTGCGCGTGCTCGCAACAGACTTGAGCCGCCACGGAGTGACGGTGACAACACTGAACGCACAGCGGCTGAATGCGGCGGGCCGTGTGCACGTTGCCCGCATGGACGGGCTCAGCGCGGCGCGCGGCGGGTTCGCGTTGATCGTCAGCAATCCGCCTTACGTTGATCCAGCGGAAGCGTCGTCCCTTGAGCCGGAAGTCGGCGAGCACGAGCCTGCGGAAGCCCTGTTCGGCGGCGCGGATGGCACCGAAACCTCAATCCGCTTTCTGCACCAGGTGGCGGAGCGGCTGTTGCCGGGCGGGTTGTGCGTGTTCGAGCACGGGTTTGCGCAAGGCGAGCGCCTTCGCGAAGCCGCAGCGGCCGCAGGGTTGCGCGACGCGCGCACGATCAAGGATATGGCAGGGCTCGACAGGGTGCTGGTGGCAAGAAAGTAGGGGCCATGGAATTCACGGCGATGCTGGTTGTTCAGTTTGACGACACAGTGGACGCGATTTCCCGCGACATGTTCCAGCACAAGTTCGCCGAGCAACACTGGACGCCGCACATGCCCGGCGTCTGGACGCTCGATTTCGAAGCCCGCAACACACGCGAGTCAGCCCTGCGAAGTGTGCGCCTGACACTCGACCTCGCGCTGCAAGGAGCACGCATAGACCGCAAACAAGTCAAAGCGGTAGTGCACCTGGGACCGGATGCACCAACAGACACTTGACCCAACACCCAGCACCAGCCGTCCCGTTTCGCTGCGGATCAAACCATCGAATTGCCGATAGCAGGTCAGCCGGGTTGCCCGGCGTCTTGGACATTGCGCTGCAAGGATTCCGATGCCCTACAAGTTTGTCGTCTCCGGTGGTACTCGACTTACTGGCACTGTTCGCGCCTCCGGCAGCAAGAATGCCGCGCTGCCGATGATGGCCGCGGCACTGCTTGCCAAAGGCACCACGGTGCTGCGCAACGTGCCCGACCTGTCCGACGTGCGCCTGATGGCGGACATCCTTGAGACGCTGGGGTGCCAGGTCAGCCTGTTTCCGGAGCCGGGCTTCGTCATCATCAACGTCGTCGACGAATCGAACATCACCGCGCCCTACGAGCTGGTAAGCGAAATGCGCGCCAGCTTCTGTGTGCTCGGCCCGCTGCTTGCGCGCCGCGGCGAAGCACACGTCTCACAGCCGGGCGGATGCACGCTAGGCGAGCGCCCTGTCGATCTGCACGTCAAGGGCATCCAGGCCATCGGCAGCGAAGTCAGCTTTCACCGCGGCAACGTGATCGCCAAAGGCAGGCCCACAGGCGGCCGCGTGTTTCTGGGCGGGCCGATGGGCCCCAGCGTCACCGGCACGTGCAACGTGATGTGCGCGGCTGTGCTGGGCAGCGGCGTAACCGTGATCGACCAGGCGGCGTGCGAGCCGGAGGTCACCAACCTCGCCGAGATGCTGCAGGCCATGGGTGCGCGCATCCGCGGCATCGGCACGTCGCGGCTTGTGATCCAGGGCGTGGACGAGTTGAAGCCGACTACCATCGACGTGATTCCCGACCGCATTGAAGCCGGGACGTTGCTGATCGCGGGCGCAATTTCCCGCGGCGATGTCACCGTCGAGCACTGCAACCCCGACGACATGGCCGCGCTGTTCGACAAGTTCATTGAGATGGGCGTGCCGTACAAGCGCATCGACGCCACCACCGTGCGCGTAACCTGCAACAACCGCCCGCGCGCAGCCGACATCGCAACGCTGCCGTACCCGGGGTTTCCGACCGACCTGCAATCCCCGCTGATGGCGCTCTTGTGCCTGAGTGAAGGGTTCTCGCTTGTGGAGGAAAAGATTTACCCCGAGCGCTTCATGCACGTGCCGGAGTACCGCCGCCTCGGCGCCGAGATCCGCAAGCAGTTCAACACCTGCATCGTAACCGGCGTGCCCAAGATCTACGGCGCCCCGGTAGCCGCCACAGACCTGCGCGCCGGCGCGGGTTTGATCCTCATGGGACTCGCCGCCGAGGGCGAAACCGAGGTGCTGAAAATCAGCCACATCGACCGCGGGTACGAGCGCCTCGAAGACAAGCTCACATCCCTAGGCGCCAGAATCGAGCGCGTACAGTACATGCCCCGCCGCCGCGCCAGTGATAGAGAATCCGACCGGCCGATGGCCGCGTAGTTTTCTTGACGGCCTCGCGCGACTCGGCCAGCATACCGGAAGATGGACCCAACACCGCGGCGCAACATTCGTCCCAACGCCCGCCCACCCGTGCCAGGGCAGCGCGGGGTACCACCGCGTCAAGGCGAAGCGGCGGGCGCGGTGTCGCCTGTCAAGGTCCGCGCCCGGCGACTGCCGCACACCGTGCCGGCGACAAGGAAGGGCCGAAAACCAAATTGGGCGTACATTGCTGCCTGTCTGGCATTGATGGCCTGCTTTTTTCTCCCGTGGTTCTCGACGGATCAGGGCAGCGTGCTCGGGTACGAAATCGCGTACTGGGTGCCCCGGTACCTCCAGCCGCGCTTTCCCGCGCATTGGATTGTGTTGGCCTCAAACTCGCTCTGGGCCTTCGCTTTTGTCGGCGTGTTTGCGTTCTTCGGGGTGGGGAAAGAGCTTTCGTCTCTACGCAATCGCAAGAATCCTTGGGTGGTGCGGTTGCTGACGGCGCTATCCCCAGTGGTGGCCTTCGTGTTTGTATTCACCGCGTTTGCCCTCTCGGCGAGCGCAGAGATCGGGTTCTTGGTCCGCCAGCTCAAACCGTCGGACTCACCCGAAGTAGCCGTTGGCATTTTCGGCCTTCTACTTCTGCTGCTCATGTACTCGAGTTGGGGGCTGTGGCTGATGTTCTTTGGCGGCGTGCTGAGCGGCGTTAGTGTGTTTTGGCACCCCGGTCGTGCCAGACGTGCCCCAATTGCGCAACCCGCGGACGTTACGTCTGGCGCGAAGCCTTGATCTGCGCTACATTTACGTGGGCTTAACGCTGGGAACGCCCGTGCTGCACAAGGAACTGACACAGCAGGTCATTAACTCCGCGAAGACGGTTCACGCGGAACTGGGTCCCGGTTTGCCCCCCAAGTTCTACCGCGAAGCCCTTGAGCTTGAGCTGCGCGAGCAGGGTTTGTCAGCCGAATGCGACAAGCCGGTCAAGGTGCTGTACAAAGGCCAGCCTTTGGGCGAGATGGGCGTGGACTTCTGCATCAACGACGCAATCCTGTGCATTGTGGTCGATACCGACGATGTTACGCCGGACGACTACGGCAAGCTTCGCACCCTGCTGAAGGGCCTCGACCTCGACGTCGGGCTGTTGCTCAAGTTCAACAGCGCCCGACTCGATGTCCGACGGGTGGAGGCAGTTCCCAACAAGAAGCAGGCCGCAGCGACCTGAGACTTGGAAGAAAGGAACCCGCCCCGCCCGAAACGGCGGGGCGGTTGATTTTAGATTTTGGATTTTGGATTTCGGATTGCCATAAAGGCGGCGACGGGAAGATGAAACGTCTTCCATTCGTCCTATCCGACGCAACCGAAGGCGACTCATGACAGAAGAGCGACGTTTTCCCGACTACGAAGCCAAGTGGCAGAAGGTGTGGGCTGACAAGAAGCAGGCGCCTTCGGGCGACGCTACGCCCAAGAGCGACCGCGAGTTCTACATCCTGTCGATGTTCCCGTACCCCAGCGGCAAGCTGCACTTCGGCCACGCTCTGCCGTACACCCTGACTGACGCGATGTCGCGCTACCTGCGCATGAACGGGTACAACGTGCTCAACCCGATCGGTTGGGACGCGTTTGGATTGCCCGCAGAAAACGCGGCGATCGAAAAGAAGATCCACCCCGCGAAGTTCACCTACGCCAACATCGACGAGATGCGCAAGCAGATGCACGCGTTCGGGTACAGCTTTGACTGGGACCGCGAGTTGTTCACGTGCAAGCCGGACTACTACAAGTGGACGCAGTGGATCTTCCTGCAGATGCTGAAAAAGGACGTCGCCTACCGCCGCAAGGCGCGCGTCAACTGGTGCACTCACTGCAACACCGTGCTGGCCAACGAACAGGTGGAAACCATCGTCAAGGACGGCGAGGAATACCAGGCGTGCTTTCGCTGCGAATCGCGCGTCGTCCCGCGCGAGATTGACGCGTGGTTTTTGCGCATTACCGACTACGCCGACCGGCTGCTGGATGGCCTGGATAAGCTGGGCGACAAGTGGCCGGAGAAGGTGGCGACGCAGCAGCGCTTCTGGATCGGGCGCAGCGAAGGCGTTGAGATCGACTTCTCGGCTAAACTGAAGGAGCAGCACAAGCTGACCGTGTTCACAACGCGCGCCGACACCGCCTTCGGTGTCACGTTCGTCGCGCTGGCGCCGGAGCACCCGCTGGTCCAGAAGATCATCTCGGAGGCGGACCCGAAGACACAGAAGCGCCTGCATGAGTTCGTGCATGAAGTGCTGATGATGTCGGAGCAGGACCGCGCCGGGGGCGAAGAGAAAGAGGGCGTCAACACCGGGTTCAAGGCGGTCAACCCGCTGAATGGCGAAGAGGTGCCGATCTTCGTTGCCAACTACGTGCTGATGTACGGCACCGGCGCCGTCATGGGCGTGCCTGGCCACGACGAGCGCGACCACGAGTTCGCATCCGAGTACCGCATGCCGGTCAAGCAGGTGATCAAACCGGCTGGCGATGAGGATGCGGATGTGGACGACGAGGCGTTCGCCGATCCGGGCATCCTGATCGACAGCGGCAAGTACACCGGCATGAGCAGTGCCGACGCGATCCGCCAGATCGCCGCAGACCTGAAATCGCAGGGCAAAGGCAGCACCAAGGTCAACTACAAGCTGCGCGACTGGGGCATCTCGCGTCAGCGCTACTGGGGTTGCCCGATCCCCGTCGTGCACTGCCCCGACTGCGGCATCGTGCCGGTGCCGGACGAAGAGCTGCCGGTCGTGCTGCCCGACGACGTGGACTTCCTGCCGACCGGGCAGTCGCCGCTGACGCTGCACCCGAGCTTCCAGAAGACGAAGTGTCCCAAGTGCGGGCGCGTGGACGCAAAGCGCGACACCGACACCATGGACACGTTTGTCGATTCGTCGTGGTACTTCCTGCGCTACACCGACCCGAAGAACGCTGAGAAGATTTTCGACCGCGCGAAGTGCCACCACTGGTCGCCCGTGGACCTGTACATCGGCGGGCGCGAGCACGCGATTCTGCACCTGATCTACGCGCGCTTTTTCACGAAGTTCCTGAACGACATCGGGTTGGTCGATTTCGATGAGCCGTTTTCGCGCATGTACGCCCACGGGCTGATCCAGGGTGAAAGCATTCGCGTCGTCAACGAGCACATGAACCGCTACGTCACGCCCGACGAGCTGACGACGCTGAAAACCGCGGGCAAAGCCAAAGACGACGAGATCACACGGCGCATCGAAAAGATGTCCAAGTCAAAGAAGAACGGCGCCGACCCCACCGAGCTGATGGAACGCTACGGCGCCGATGCCGTGCGCCTGACCATCCTGTTCCTGGGGCCGGGCGACGCCGACAGCGTCTGGGACTCCAACGGCACCAAGGGTCCGTACAACTTCCTGCGCCGCTGGCACGACACGGTGCTGGAAAACGCCGTGCTGGTGGAGGACCTGCCGCCGCGGGGCGAAGCCGCATTCAACGCCGCAGCCAAGGCCCTGCGCGCCAAAGCCCACCAGTTCGTGGACAAGGTGACGCGCGAGTTCCAGGGCCGCTACGCGCTGAACGCCGCGATCGCCAAGGGGATGGAGCTGATCAACGACATCCGCGCGTTCATCAGCGCCGAGAAGCTGAGCGGCGCACCCCAGGGCGGGGACGATCCCACGCTGGCTTCGCGCCATGCGCTGGCGGAAGCGTTTGAGCTGGTAGTGATCTGCATGGCGCCGTTCGCACCCCATACCTCTGAGGAGTTGCACGCGGCGCTGGGCCACAAGCAAAGCGTCTTCGACCGCCCGTGGCCCAAGCCCGACGCCGACGCCATGAAGCTGGACGAGGTAGAAATGCCCGTGCAGGTGAACGGCAAAGTGCGCGGTACGATCACGCTGCCCCGAGAAGCCGACAAAGCCACCATGGAGAAACTGGCCCTCGAAAACGAAAACGTCAAGCGCTTCGTAGACGGCAAGGCGATCCAGAAGCTGATCGTCGTCCCCGGCCGCATCATCAACGTGGTAGCGAAATAGGGTGTTGGGTGCTGGGTCTTGGGTGTTGGGTCAACTGCGTGAACTGCAACTGCGTGTACTGCGGTGGTGTCTATGGCGGCTTTTACTCGGTTTGAGGAGATTGATGCCTGGAAACTGGCTCGTGAGCTGGTGCGGGAATGCTACATCGCTTGCAATAAGAGCGCGATTAATCGTGATTTCGGAATGCGGGACCAGTTGACCCGAGCTGCACTCTCGGTTGGATCAAACATCGCTGAGGGGTTCGGGCGCCATAACGACAAGGAGTTTGCCCGATACCTCGACATCGCAAAGGGCTCTGCTACGGAGGTGAAGTCGATCTTGTATGCAGCCGAAGACGTCGGGCTTGTAGACGCGGCTACTGCGGCAAAAATTCGCGACATCGCTGACCGTAGTGCCGGCGCAGCCACAGCTCTGGCCCGATACCTCAGGAGTAAATCCAACGCACCCAGCAAACGCAGTTGACCCAAGACCCAAGACCCAAGACCCAACACCCAAGACCTTCCGACAAGACCCAACACCTGCCTGTCTGCACCTTGCCTGAACCCGCGTGTCAGCCTATCCTGCCCCGCCCGCCCCGGTTCTCCGGGGCGGTGCGATATTGGAGACGAATTTCATGCTTTCACGCCTTGTGATTCCCGTTGCCGTGGCGGCTTTGGTGCTGACTTTGACCGCTTGCGGGCCGGACAGCGAAGCCATTGAACCTGTTTCGTGGCCGTACCTTGAAAGCACCGAGTCGCTGTCCATCAACGGCAAGGAGTACAAGGCGTTCATCGCGAGCACTGAGCAGCACCGCAAGCGTGCCATCAACGGCCTGGCCGTCGGGCCTGAGCAGGCGGTCGCCATGCTGTACCCCAAGATGGCTGACCCCGTTGAGATCAAGTTCACCAGCGTGCCCGATCCCCTGGACCTCGTGTTCGTCAACGAATCCGGCAAAGCCGTTTTGATCGAGCAAGTGCCCGCATTCTCGCGCGCGACCTTCCCGCGCAACTACGGCGGCAAGCACGCCCGCGTGGTCCTGCAACTGCCCAAGGGCGCAGCCAAGGAGCTCGGCATCACCCCAGGCGCCGACGTCAAGACCACCCCCGACCTTGTGGACCGCAGCAAGGACGCCGAGCGCGAGTTCGCTCGCCTGTACTTCCTGCGCAACGAGCGCCCCGAAGACAAGCCGGAACCCGCGCCGTACGTCAGCCTCAAGGTCCTCAAGGAAGTCGAGGACGTTGCGCAACTGATGAAGGACCGCGACGACCTCAAGGAAGGCGAAGGGGTGATCGTGCCGATCAACAACACCTTCCACAGCTTCTGGCTGAAGGGCGTGAAGGGCAAAGTGTGCGCGGCTTGGATCGAAAGCGCCGGGCAGGGCGGCACGCGCATCCTCAGCAGCATCTACGAAGGGATTGAAGCCGTAGGCGGCAGCGACCTCGACGAGCTGATCTACTACAGCTCGGGCAAGCCGTCGTACCTCGCAATCTGGAAGGGCGAGGACTTCTTCACCAAGAACAAGATCGAGCGCCGCTCTCCGGTGACGGTTACCGGCGTGTCAGTCAGCAGCCATGATCTCGTGGACAACGACAACATTGAGCTGAAGTTCGGCGACGACGTGCTGAAGGCCGAACTGGCCCAGACCGACGAAGCGCGCGCGGCTGCGCTGCGCAAATCTCCGACGCTGGAAGAGGGCAAAGCCTACATCCTGGCGTGGGACGACCCGTCGCAGGTCGAAGTCAACGCGCCCACGGGCGCCAACCTGTGGTTTATCGGCGCCGACGGCGGCATCGTCCACAAGGCACAGGGCGGCACGCCCGACTTCAAGGCGCAGTCGCGCTTTGTGCTGGCTGTGCCGGGTGGTTTCGCGCCCGAGGGCGAATTCAAGATGCCGTACGTGCTGCGCGACCTGAAGCCGAGCCTGCCGGCTGTGGTGTTCTACAACGCCAAGCAGAAGGACGTGGTGACCGACCGCTGGCCGGGCGAAAAGGACAGTTACAAGGCGCGCGCGCGCGTTGAGCTGGCGATAACGGCGTCAGAGCAGCGGCGCGGGTTGATGTTCCGCGAGAGCCTGAAGAAGAACCACGGCATGCTGTTCATCTATAAGGAAGAGGAGATGAACCTCTCTTACTGGATGAAGAACTGCCGCATGAACCTGAGCATCGCGTTCATCGACGCCCGCGGCGTGATCGTGAAGATCCACAACGTAATGACCAAGCCCGCGCCGAACACACCCGATGCCGCGCTTGAACACTACGAAGCCGGCGCCCCGGCGCGCTTCGCCGTCGAAATGGAAGAGAACTGGTTCAAGAACAACGGCATCACCGAAGGCGACCGCATCTTCATCCCGCCGGCCCTGATCGAAACGCCGTAGCGAAAAAAAAGAAGCCACGAAAACACGAAGGCACAAAACACACTCGGTTTCGTGCCTTCGCCTTTTCGTGGCAGTTCTTCGCGGCCTTCGCTTAACCTTCGCTTCTTCGCGTAAGTGTTTATCGCCAGTCCAGCCAGAGCGTCCCATCGGTGAAGATCTTGCCTGCCTGCCCCAGCGCGGTTGTGCCGTTGCCTTCAATCGCGGGGAACACGTTCTGCGGCGGGCGCAGCACCGTGTCGCGCCCGAATCGGAACCCCTGCCTACGCACCAGCGCCATGTACGCCTTGCTCAGGTCGATTGCGCGGCGGCGCGACGGCGCTACTAGGTAGGTGATGTCTTCGGTGCCGCCCGGTGCGGCTTTGCGCACGTCGCTTTCGTTCAACACGCCGCCGGGAAAGAAGCGCTGCAGGATCTCGTCATTGGCGCGGAACTCGTCGCCGCCCCGCACGCGCTCAAAGTAGGTCAGGATCTCGGGCTTGGCGTGGCCCGCCTGCGGCACGTCCGGGATGCCGCGGATGTCCTGGTAGCGCCATCCTTCCGCGCCCGGCACCTTGCGCGGCATGGTGAATGTGCCGTCTGCATTGACGCCGACCGCCGTGTGGCACCCCATGCAGAAGACGTGCTCCTCGTGTGTCTGCAACCGCAGGCGGCCCTTCTCGTCTTCGATGAACCCCTGCAACTGCCAACCGAACGGGTTGAGCAACCCGACATCAGAGCTGCCGGCGTAGATCGGCACCTTGCCCTCATCCTTTTCGTTGCCTTCGATTTCGTACTGGCGGGTGCGTGCGGGATCGCTCAGGTCGAAGACTTTCTTCGAATAGCGCACCTCCTTCATGCGGCGCGAAATCATGCTCGGCGCGTCCGGGTCAACGTAGCGCACCGTATGCAGAAACTGCGTGCCTACCGGATAGATGTAGCGGCGCACCGCTATGTGCGACGCGCGCCCGACATAGGTTGCGGGCAACCCGCGAATGCGCGTGATCGTGCCGCCGATGCTGCCGCTGCCGTCCAGGTCGGCGCCAGCCAACGACTCGTCCACGGGCTCGACTTCCACGTCGATCTGCGTGTTGGGGCCGCCCGGCGTGGCGCACATTGCGGCTTCCAGGATCGCGAAGTTCAGCTTTTCATGCGCGCGCGACAGCTCGCCGTTGCTGTCAACGCGAAAGGCGCGCGGCAGGCGGATGAACACGTCGTCGGTGCTGCCGTTGGTGGGCCAGAAGGTGCCGAGGAAAGGCTTGTAGCGCAGGGCGCGCCACCCGCTGCCGTCGTTGGCAAAGCCTTCGTTGTCGAACCCGCGATCAAAGTCCAGGTCCGGCACGAACCCCGGGTAGTCGTCGCGTCCTTGCAGTGCCTGCACAAGCGGCTTGTAGTTGTCGGCGCGGATGTACTCGAGCGCTTCTTCGTCGCTGATGGCGGCAATCTCGGCGCTGCGGTCTTCGAACAGGTTGCTCCAGCGGTTGGTCAGCGCGAAGTCGCTGAACGCGTACTCTTCCTGCAACTCAAAGTCGATCAGCTCGTTGGGCTGCACCGGCGTGGTGTGGCAGGTCCAGCACGGGTTGCTGACGCCGTCGGTCTTCGTGTAGCACATCGCCGGCACGCCCGCTTCCTTGTTGTCGTACGAGCCCATGCTGGCGTACGCAACCGCAAGCGGGTCGTAAGTGGCAGCCCTGGTGTCATCCTGCGCGGTTTTCGACGTGCAGGCTGCGGCAACGAACCCGGCAGCCATAAGCCCCGCAAGCAGAGCCGCTGATCCAGCGATCATCCTGGTTTTCATGTACTGCTCCTGCTTAATCAAAGAAGGGGGTCCGCGTGGACCCCCTCCTGAAAATCCCTGTATTAGCGCGGCGGCCACGAGCTGACTTCGCTCTCGCCGGGGTGCTGAATCGCGCCGAACAACGTGCGCAGGTCCGAGGAGAAGCAGGGCCCCGTAAATTCGCTGTCGCTTGGGCCAGCCATCACGCGCCAGGCGGTGCCTACACCGGTGCCACTCAGGTCGAGGTAGTACACCGCATCGGCTGTGCCGTTGACGCCGAAGTTGCCGTCCGTGCCGAACCACACGCCGCCGGTCCTGTCGAGCATAAGGTTGTCCGGGCAGCTTGTGTCGTGTGCGCCGGTGCCGTTGGTGCCCTGCCACGCGCTCCAGAACGTGAAGGTGGTGCTGGCGCCGGGGTTGTTCCGGTCGTTTTCGATAAGCCCGAAGATGGTGCCGGTTGTGTCAGCGCGGCTGGTGCTGGCCCCGTGGGTCACGGGGTCGCGCAGCACGCCGTTGTCATCCAGCGCGGTGCGGCGGTTGTGGTTGGTGAAGGCGATGTAGAGGATCTGGTTGATCGGGTCCCACTCAAGGTCTTCCGGACGGTTGAGTTCCATGACGCCGATCTTGCAGGTGGCGGTGAACAGGGCGGCGTACACCAGGTTGTTGTTGGGGAACCCGCCGATGCCGTTGTAGTTCACGTCCTGCAGCGCCTGCCCGACGGTCATGTCCGGCAGCGTGACGGTGCCGGTGCTGGTCGGGTCCAGAATCGAGTGCCCGCTGGGCACCGGGGCCTGCGCGTTGGGCGCGCTCTGGTTGCCATTGGAGGTGCTCATCAGGATCCACTGGCCCTGGCCCTCAGCCACTTCGTTGCCCTGGCCGAAGGTGCCACTGGCCAACCCGGGGTTGTTGCCGCCGACCGTTGTGCCGGTGTCGTTGTCCAGGTTGCCGAAGTGCGCGACCCAGGTTGATCCGCTGTCCAGCAGCGCGCGAATCTCGGCGCGGTTCATGCCGATATCGTAGTTCTGCGAGCTGACGAACTTGTAGATGCGCCCGCTGCGCGTGTCGTCGCCCGAGTACAGGACAATCGGCTGACCCGGCGTGAGGCGCCACTGCGAGTTCACGACGGTCGCGACGTTTTCCCAGCGCGCGCGGCCGAAGTTGCCCATTTTGCGGTGGCCGCGGCCGTCGCCGCCCGCGTTGTCGCTTTCGTACCACAGGCTGGGGAACTCGCCCGGGTCCATCTCAACCACAAACCCGTAGGCATCCTTGGCGTGGTGCTTGTTGGGGTCGCTGTGCAGGCCCAGAAGTTGTGTGGTGTCGGTGTCGAAGTTCGGGGTGACGTTGGCGCCGGGGGCGTAGTCGCCCGCAGTGCCGTGGGTGAACTGCTGGTTGCTGCTCCAGCAGTTTTCCAGGTTGCCGTACTGGAACTGGACGTTCTCTTCGGCGGTGAAGACCGTGCCCCAGGGTGTCTGCCCGCCCGAGCAGTCAGCCTGGATGCCGACCACGATGCCTGCCGGCAGGGTGTTGCCGTAGTCGTCGTGGTCTGCCGAGGCCATGTTGTAGCCCGTGATGCGCAGCAGCGTGTTGCTGGTGGCGTCGTAGCGCTTGTTGTCGGCTTTGCGGTCAACGTTCCAGCGCCCGGTGTACGGGTCTTTCTCGATGCGCATCCACGACCCGCCGAGCTCGCGGCGGATCGCGTAGTTGAACTGGTTGACCTGAAATTGCGTCCAGGTGTTGCTGGTGACGTCATGCGAGAACGCGCCGTGGTTGGCCATGAAGCGCGCCAGCGTCAGGTACTGGCCATCCGGCGCGCTGGTGGTAGTGGCCACGTTGTTGCTGATGTACTCGTGGTTGACCCACATCCACGCGGCTTCGCCGCTGCCGTTCCATTGCGGGGCGCTGCCGGTGCCGTCGATGACCTGGCCGCCCATGCCCCAGTCGTTGTTCCAGCCTTCGCCGAAGTAGGCGACGTAGTCGCAGTTGGCGCCGAAACGCGGGCCGTCCGGGTTGACCGTCAGCGGGTCAAGCCAGCTGACCACGACATTGCTGTTGATGCCGGGGATCGCGCGCACGGTGTCGTCGGTCGCGTTCGCCAGCGGAAACCCGAACCCAGCCGGCAGCGAGCCGGCATTGGCGACCAGCGCCTTCACGTAGTCGGCGATGTTCTGCGCGCTGTCAACAGCGGCGATGCCGGTGTTGCCGGGGTTCTCGAAGCTGCCCGCGACAATCGCCGAAAGCGGCACGTCGCTGGGGACCGGGTTTGGTGTTGGGGTAGCGGGCGGGTTGTTGATGATGGTGGTGCCGCCACCGCCACCGCCATCGTCGTCATCATCGGCTGGGCAACCGCCGAGCCACAGCGCGCCGCCGACCAAGAATGTCACCGCAGCCACCGTGGCAAAACGGGACGACCACATCCTGTTCTTCATGATCCCTCTCCCTAGTCCGGTCCATCCGGGTTCGTGCGGAAGCCTAGGCAGGGGTTGCTAGGCCACGGTGAATCGTCCGCTAAGCCCGTGTGAATTCGGATTCACGGCGTGATGCGTTCGCGTCTATTCGTGGTGTGTC
>CAZNBU010000039.1:0-2220 GCA_964571035.1 uncultured Planctomycetaceae bacterium
GTTCGCACTCCGTGCTCGTTGCCGGCTTGCGCAACCTCGATGTAGTCCAGCGCGCTGATCATCCCACCCGCGATCGCGCCACCGGGCGCCACAACACGCGCGCCGTGCACGCGGCTTGAAATGATCTCGCCGTTGACGCGCACCTCACCACCCGCGCGCACATCGGCATTGGTAAGAAAGCGGCAGACAATGTCGCCCGCAGCCTCCACCAGCCCCGAATCGCGGCCGTTCATGCCGCCGAGCATCAGCACCGTGCCGCCGCTCTTGATGAACGACGCTTCCACCGGCCCGTTCACGCGCACGCCGTCTTCGGCTTGCACTCGAAAGTGCTCGCGGATGCACCCGGCTACGTTGACGATGCCGGCGAACTCGATGTTGCCGGTGTTGAAGTCCACATCCTGGTGGATGTCCAACACGCGGCTGACGCTGATCTTGCCGCACGCAATCTCGGCGCGGCCGTCCATCGTGGCGGTGAAGGTGCCGTCGTCCGCGTTGAACTCAACGCCGTCGCCCGCATCCAGCACCACGGGTTTGCCGGGCTTTGCGCGGATGGCCTCGCCGTGCACGTTGACGCCGTCTTCGCCGGGGGTCGGCGGTACCAGCTTCGCGAACACCGCGCCCGCCTTCACCGCGCGAAAGTCGGCCATGGCGAAGAAGTTGACCGTGTCTTCTTCCGCGGGCTCCGGCGACTTGTCCTCCACCCATTCCAGCCGGCCGTCCTCGCCGTCCTCGGGCAGCCGCCCGTGATTGGCGACGAGGACCGGATTGATCGGCAGGCCTACGCGGTTGACGCGGTTCACCAGCACGCCGAGGCTGTCGGTCAGCACTTCGGTCAACCCGCAATGCTCGCGCAGCCACGCCGCGAGCTCGTCGACCGTGATTTGCCAGTCGCCAGGGTTGACGGTATGGGTCTGCATCAGCCGAGCCCGAGTGCCGTGGTTCTCGATCTCGACGCTGAACAGGTCAGCCAATGCTTGCGTATCGGTCTGCATGGCGGCTCCATGCGACCCTCGTCCCGTTGCCAGTGTACGACAACCATAAAAACTATCAAGTCGCAAGCGCGCCCGAAACCCCGGTGCGTTTGGTCCTGGAAGGGGGTGCGGGCAGGTTCCCGTGATTGCCGCTCCTCTACCGTGGTGCTACCCTGCCCGGACTTGTTTTTGGGGTTGCAGTTGCGAGGAGTCACGTGGCACTAGAGAACTACACGCGCGGCCAGAAAATCTTCATGGTTACGCTGGTCGTGCTGCTGGCGGCGATGTTCACCGTCACCGGCGCCATGATTACGCTTTTCGGACAGGGGGGTGAGGCTCCGCCCTCTGACCACGGCAAACTGGACGGCGAGGAATACCGCCTCGTCAACTTCCAGCGCAAGCGCCGGGCGCTCAGCATCATCCAGGGCCTCGACGCCATGGCTTCGCGCAGCTACGGCGACAAACAGCCGGAGCACATTTACGCGCGCGTGCCGGCCATGTCTCCGCGGCCCGAGTTTGATACGTACACCACGCCGTACATGATGAGCCTGCTGTCGCTCTGGCCCGCCTACCAGGACCAGGACGTGTGGTGCCACATCGTGCTGGCCAAGCGCGCAGAAGCCGCGGGCGTCGCCAAGCCGTCGCCCAGCTACATGGGCGCGGTGCTGACCACCCTGATGAACGAAGGAGCTACTGAGCTCGACAAGTTCGGCCAGAAGGACCTCAAGCGCCGCTTCGAGGATCGCTACGGCGGCACGCTCGAAGAGTTCGTGAGCACCATGGCCGAGGCCATGCAGGTGCGCGATTACGTCGAGTCGCTGCTGGCCGACGAAAAGGCCCGGCTTTCCGACATTGCAACCATCTCGCGCGGCAACGTCTCGGAGCTGATGGCTGAGTATATGCTGCTGGACATCAACCCGTTCATGGAAGAAGCGCGCAAGCAGGTCGAGCGCGAGCACTTCGCCTGGCGCGCGGCGGGCGCAGCCGGCGGGTTCGGCGTTGCCTCGCCGAACTTCGGGTACGATCGCTACGAAGAGGCCTACGACAAGAACTCGGGCGCGCAGTTGCAGTCTGAGGCGACGTTCCAGTTCGATATCTTCTACGCCTACCCCGATGAGATGGTTTCGGCGGGCGATGTGGGCGTTGACATGGACATGGCCAAGATCGTCTACGACGCGGTCAAGGACCAGGTTTACACCGTGGACGTGTACAAGCCGTTGGGCAGCTCGGCCATCGTCACGTTCAGGAA
>CAZNBU010000039.1:2230-14817 GCA_964571035.1 uncultured Planctomycetaceae bacterium
GAAGTGGACAGGTGGACCGCGGGGGCGAAGGGGGCCTGGCGCAAGGCAAAACGCGCCGAGATGGAAAAGTACGTCACCTATGAAGAGGTCCTTATCGAGTTGCGCAACGCGCTCATGGAGAAGGAATCGGTTCGGGCCGCGCAGGTGGACATGTTCCGGCTGCTGCGCCACCTCGACGAGCGCAAGAAGGAACGCGAGCGCAAACTGACCGCCGAGCTTGACGTCATCACCAAGGAAAAGGCGATCTGGGACGGGTTGAAGGCCTACGTGGAAGACCTGCGCCGCCGCTTCGACGGCGTGCAGAACCAGGTGCACGACGGGCTGCGCACCATCGAAAGCCGGATGAACGCGCTGGACACCGGCGAAGGCAGCGACGCGACCGCGATGCAGAACATCGTCACCGACCTCGCGAACAACCTGTCCAACATCGACACCAACCAGCTTGAATCGCTGCTCTCCACGGCGCGCCTTGCCACCAACCAGCTTGAGCGCACGCTGAATGACAAGAAGGCTGAGCTGGAAGAGTTCAGCAGCAAGGAAAAACCGACCAGCCCCGACGGCACCGAGCTGACGCCCGAGGAAATCGACTCCAAGAAGAAGCAACTCCAGTTCGAGATCACGGCAATCGAACGCAAGATCGAGCTGCGCGACAAGAAGCTCCCGCTGGTTGAGGCGTGGGTCGAGAAGGCCCAGGCCCGCCTTGCCGAGTACGAGCTTCACGCCCGCAGCGCCATGGACGGTGACCCGGACCTGCGCCGCTTTGTGCTGCGCGAGTTGCTGGTCGAAATCCCCTCTGAAATGGGGCAGATGATCCGCGACGCCCGCGACGAAATCGCGCCCGAAGCCGAAGTGGAAGAGTACGGCGGCCAAGCCGATCTGATCAACGCCGACCTTACCGCCCGCCAGAACAGCAAGGCCAAGGACGCCGCCGACACCCGCAAGGAAAACCTTGAGGGCTGGATCACCGAGCAGCGCGAAGGGCGCGAGCACTTCGGGTTGCAGATGATCCGCGGCGACCGCGAGTACACCTGGGAGAAGCTCATCACGGAGTCGCGCTACGTGTGGCTGGAAACCGTGGACGGCGCCAAGCAGTTCCTGGAGAACCCCGGCAACGCCGCCGGCTCAACCAGCTCACTGCTGAAGCGCCCGGGCAAGGGCTACCTCGTCCTGCGCCTCGTCAGCAAGACGCCCAAGTACGCCCAGGGCAAGCTGGACGCGAAGCAGCGCGTGATTGAGCTGGCTGCCCAGCGCCGCGCCCGCGAGTTGTGCGTAAAGGCGCTGCGCAAGCTGCGCGATGACGTGCTCGACCGCGGTTGGGACGAAGCCTACACCGCCGCCAAGGCCAAGTATGGCGACGCGCTCAGCGTCAAGCAGACCGTCTGGTTCAAGGAAAACGAAGACATCCCCGGTCTGTACTCACACAACGACAACGACGTGCTGAAGGTCAGCTCATCGCCCAGCGCGACATCGCCCGACGCGCCGTTTGTGCAGGCGCTCAAGGACATCAAGCCGAAGGAAGGCATCACCGAGATCGTGCCGCACAAGTACAACGAAGACCCGCTGCGCCGCCCCGACCACGACAAGTGGGGCTACATGCTGGCCCGCGTGAAGGACCGCCGCGCCTTGACCCAGCGCATTGAAAAGGATGACTTCAAGGACAGCGCCACGTGGGGCAACTCGCCGGCGGACATCTGGCGCAACCGCCACCTGGCCGCCAGCGACGCGGTACGCAGCCTGATCGAGCCGTCGCGCGTGCTGGAGGGACACGACATCATACAGTACAAGACCGAAACGAAAGAAGACGAAGAGAAAGAGGAGTCGACTTCGTGAAGCCCTCCGCCGTCGTGCTCGCGGGCGGCAAGGCCCTGCGCATGGGCGGCGAGAAACCCCTGCGCGAGTTGCGCGGAAAGACACTTTTGCAGCATGCCATCGACCTCGTCGCGCCCCTGGCCGACGAGGTCGTCGTTTCGGCGGGCGCGCGGCCGCTTGAAGTGCCACCGGGAGTTCGCACGGTGCCAGACCCAGCAGGGTTGCAGGCGCGCGGGCCGCTGTCGGGAATCCTGGCAGGGTTGGAAGCCTGCCACGGCGACATCTGCCTGCTGGTGCCCTGCGACCTGCCCAATCTGCCGCAAGACCTGCTGCGCGGGCTTCTGGAAGCGCTCGGCAACGACGCCTGCGCCTACTGCGAACTGGACGACGGACAGGAACCGCTGGTCGCCGCGCTGCGACGCAACCCCGTCGCGTCTGCGGCCCGAGCCGCGCTGGAAGGCGGCCGCTACAAGGTTGTGCCCTGCTGGGAGACAGCCGGCGCGCGTGTGCTGGACACCGCGTGGGTACGCCAGTACGGCGACCCAGCCCGCGCGTTCGCCAACATCAACACGCCGGAAGACCTTTCCTCGGCATAGAACTACACCCGCCCCCGCCGTTGTTGGCGCTTTGGGGGCTTGCTATCGTTCCGGCGCGCCATGAACGCCAACCCGAACACACCTGCCGAGTCCGCTGCCGAAAGTGCCAAGGCTGTACTGGCGAAGCTGTACGCGCCGATTGTCGATGAGCTGGCGGAAGTCGAGGCACTGTACCGCCGCGAGCTTTCCAGCGACGATCCCTACATCGCCAACCTGTTGGAATACATCGAAGACTACAGCGGCAAGAAGCTGCGCCCGGCCCTGCTGCTGCTGGCGGGCAAAGCCTGCGGGCCGATCACCCACGACCACATCCTGCTGGGTGTGGTGGCCGAAATGCTGCACACCGCCACGCTGGTGCACGACGACATCCTTGATGAGGCGATGCTGCGCCGCAAACGCGCCAGCATCAACGCGCTGGCGGGCAACGAGGTCAGCGTGCTGCTGGGCGACCACATTTTCAGCCACGCGTTCGAGATCAGCCTTGGCGCCAGTACGCCGGAAGGCGCGCGCGAGTTCAGCCGCGCCATGGCGCGCACCTGCTTCGGCGAAATCATGCAGGTGCACAACCGCAACAACTTTGAGCTCAACGAGCAGCAATATCTGCGCATCATTGAGGGCAAGACGGCAGAGCTGTACGCCACCAGCGCACTGCTGGGCTCGCACTATTCCGGTGCCGACGAAAAGACCGCGCGGGCGTTTTACGACTACGGCATGAACCTGGGCCGCGCGTTCCAGATCATGGACGACCTGCTGGACGTGCTGGGCGAAGAGGCACTGGTCGGCAAAACGCTCGGCAGCGACGTCGACAAGGGCAAGCCCACGCTGCCGCTGATCCACCACCTGCAACAGGTAAGCGGCACCGCACGCGCAAAGGCACTGGACGCGGCTGGCCATAGCGACCGCAAGGCGCTGGTTGAGCTGCTCACCAGCACGGGCAGTTTCCGGTACTCAGCCGGCAAAGCCGCCGCCTACGTGGCCCAGGCCAAGCAAGGCCTGAATGTGCTCGCCCCGGGCGAAATGCGCGACCTGCTGAACGACGTGGCCGACTTCGTGCTTTCGCGGGAGCTGTAGCCCCGCCTATGAGGGCCGGGTGTGCGACTTCCCGCTCAGACCAACCCGCTTTCCCCGAACCGCACGAAAGCTAGACTCCCGCCGGGAACAAGGATGTTGAGCCATGGCTGAAATCGGTTTGCAGGGTCCGGTTATCGACGCGGGTGAAGACATCACCACGCGCACGCTGAACATCAACTTCGGGCCGCAGCACCCCGCCACCCACGGCACGCTGCGCGTCAAGATGGAACTGCTGGGCGAAAACGTCGTCAAAGCCGACCCCGAGATCGGGTTCCTGCACACGGGCTTCGAAAAGCTGGGCGAGTACCACACCTTCAACCAGTTCGTGTGCACCACCGACCGCATGAACTACATGAGCCCGCTGTGCAATAACTTCGGGTTCGTCTACGCGGTCGAAGAGTTGATGGACATTGAGCTCACGCCGCGCTGCCAGCACATCCGCGTGATCCTGTGCGAGCTTACCCGCATCGCCGACCACGTGATCTGCTGCGGGTTGCAGGCGATGGACCTTGGCGCGTTTACGGTGCTGCTGTGGTCGTTTATTGAGCGCGAGAAGCTGTACGACCTGTTCGAGATGGTCACCGGCGCGCGCCTGACCACCAGCTATGCCCGCGTCGGCGGCATGATGAATGACGTGCCGCCCGAGTTCGTGCCGCGCTGCCGCAAGTTTATCCGCGAGTTCCCGCTGGCGCTGAAGGAGATCGAGAAGATGCTCGGCCGCAACCGCATCTTCCTTGACCGCACTATCGGCATCGCCTCGGTGAACGGGCAGGACGCCGTCAGCTACGGACTGACCGGGCCCTGCCTGCGTGCAACCGGCGTCGCCTACGACGTGCGCCGCGCACGCCCGTACTGGGTGTACGACGAGATGGATTTTGAGGTGATCACCCGCGACGACGGCGACGTCTACGCCCGCTTCCGCGTCCGCATGGATGAGATGCGCGAGAGCGTCAAGATCATCAGCCAGGCGCTGGATCGCCTGCCATCCGGCCCGGTGAACATCGACGACTGGAAGATCGTGCTGCCGGAAAAGGCCGCGGTCTACACCCAGATGGAAAGTCTGATCACACACTTTAAGCTGATCATGAAGGGCCACGGGCTGAAGACGCCCAAGCGCGGCAAGATCTACAGTTGCACCGAAAGCCCCAACGGCGAATTGGGGTGGTACATCGAGACCGACGGGACTGCCGTCGGCTACCGAGTCCGCTGCCGCCCGCCAAGCTACATCAACTACAGCGCCATGCCCCAGATGGTTCAGGGCGGGTATCTGGCCGATGTGGTGGCTTGCTTGAGTTCACTGAATGTCATCGCCGGCGAACTCGATAGGTAATGAGGATTGGTTGAAACGCGATTGGATTGCTTATGCGGAAGGAGTGTACGCCGGCTTGGCAGAGGTCAGTAATGCAGGATACTCTGACTGGCCCGGTAATGCATCCTTTGGGTTCATTTGGGTTGCATCCTTCGCTGAGTCACAAGATCAGTTTCTCAAGAAGGCCGGCGCAGAATTGTGGAGCATAGGACTCAGGGTGCTGGCATTTTCGGACGTCTCTTGCCTGAGGGTCGAAGACATTCTCGCCCCAAAAACAGACATCGAGCGCCTTGCCGCAACCGCAGACAAGACCCGACGGGTTGAGTTCGCAACCGTCCAAGGCAGGCCTGAAGTGGACCCCGGATAGAGCATTCGATTATGGCAACAGATACCAAGGACACGACACTCTCGCCTGCGGCCACAGAGGCGATCAGGAGTCTGACCAAGCGCTTCCCCAAGCCTGAAGGCGCGCTGCTTACCGCGCTGCGCATCGCCGAACGAGAGGTCGGGTTCATCAACCCGCACGTCTGCGAGCAGGTCGCGGAAGCCATCGGCATGCCGCCCGCCAAGGTTTGGGGGGTGGTCAGTTTCTACACCACCTTCCGCAAGGAAACCGACGGCAAGAACATCGTTTACGTCTGCGCCACCCTGCCCTGCGCCCTGCGCGGCGCGGAGAACGTCTTCGACTACCTGTCCGACAAGCTGGGCATCAAGAAGGGCGAAACCACACCCGATCAATTCTTCACCCTGCAGAAAGCCGAATGCCTGGGCTCCTGCGACACCGCGCCCTGCATGCAGGTGAATGAGGACTACTACGAGAACCTGACGTTCGAGAAGATCGACCAGATCATCGACGACCTCAAAGCCGGCAAGTCTCCCGCCCGCCACGTCACACAGTAAACTGGGTGCATGAGCCTCCGCAGCACCGCCCGCGACGCCAAGGCCTTCAAACGCACGTTTGACGCCCTCGTGCGCACACTGGCGTGGTACGTGGGCTGGTTCGGCATGTTCGCCCTGATCGCGCTGGGGATGCTCTGGCTGCTGCCTCGGGAGCAATGGCAGCACGTGCTGCCGCCGGACCGTCTTGCCACGTGCACCGTGATCGCGCTGCTGTTCGCGAGCCTGGTCGGGTGGAGCTACGTCAACCAGGGCGAAGACCGCATCCGCCGCCGCATCGGCAAGCAGGCCAACCTAGTTGCATTTGTCGTCGTCCCTATCGCCTGCCTGCTGGCCGAGTTGCTGGCGCGCCCGATCAGTGACGCCACCGGCATGCACCCGCCCCACCACCCGTTCTGGGTGTTTGTTCGCTGGTACCCGCCCGCGCTGATCGTGCTCAGCGCCGCAGTATTCATGCTCTGGAAATCCAAGCCGCGCAAACGTGTCTATTTCGACCGCGGCGTCGGGTACGCCGTGCTGCTGACACCCTATGCACTGCTGTTCGCCTACATGGTGGTCGGCGTGTACGTTGACTGGCTTGATCGGTCGCTGCACGAAACTCTCGCCCCGGCGGGCGGGTACGCGATCGCGATCCAGCTTGTCATGGCGTACTTCGTCGGCAGCGACTGAACCCAACCCGCCGCAGGCACGCTCGTTTCATCTCCCAAGCCGGCCATTGCGCCCGGGACGCCGGGCCCTACGGGAGATACCAATGGCACGTCATTCGGTTCACGGTTTCACGTTGATTGAGTTGATGGTGGTGATCCTGATTCTCGGCCTGCTGGCTAGGGTCGCGTAGCACTATGCGGCGGGCAGTGTACCGCCCGCCAAGTGGGAGTCCGCGCGCACGGAAATGATGGAGATCCACAAAGCCCTGTCCCAATGGTCGATGGAAAACGGCGGCGACTACCCCGAAACACTGGCCGACGCCAAGGACAAGTTCCCCGGCCGGCGCGTCCCTAAGGACCCGTTTACCGACGCGCCGTACACCTATGAGCGCACAGAGACAGGGTTCACACTGATCTGCCTCGGCATGGACAAGGCGCAGGGCGGCGAGGGGAAAGAGGATCGCGACATCCTGTTCGACGAAACGGGCCAGGTCGCGCCCGAAGACTAGCGGCGAAACGCCGAAAAATCCCAGCGAAGGGGCGGGTTTATGCGTATCATGCTTGGCGGACCACTGACTCGGAACGCAAGCAAGGAGCCATTAAACATGCCTAATCGCAAAAACCGCCGGGGTTTCACCCTCGTTGAATTGATGGTCGTGATCGTCATCCTCGGCATCATCGGCACCATGGGGTTCGTCTTCCTCATGGACAAGCCGGACGACGCCAAGTGGGACACAGCCCACAATCAGTTGCTGGAGATCCAGAAGGCGCTGGACATGTACAAGCTGGACAACGGCAACTATCCGGAATCCTTGGACGAGCTCGAGGGCAAGTACTTCAAGAGCGGAGTTCCAAAGGACCCGTGGACCAAGGACAACTTCCAGTATGAAGTCTCGGAGGATGATTTCCGGCTGGTGTGTCTCGGCAAGGACAAAGCTGAAGGCGGCGACGCCAAGCCCAACAAGGATATCGTCTGTACGGCAGGTGGTATTGAGCGCGATGGATAACCTCATTGCAAACACAGCCACACAGGACACGAGCGGCCCTGTGGCCGCTCGTTCCGCGAGACGCGGCATGACGCTGGTCGAGATGACCATCGTTGTGCTGATTCTGGCGCTGGCTGTGGTCGCAGTGCTGGCCACCGCGGGCATGATGTTCCGCGACAAGGAAGAACTGAAAGCGGAAGCCCGCAGCCTCGCCGGGTTCCTGGAGCAGATCCGCACGCTGGCAGCCATCAACGGCCGCACCTACACCGTCGAGTACAACATCGGCGACGAGCAGCAGTACTTCGTGTGGGCGCCACGCAAAGCTGAAGAGGGCGAGATCTACGAAGAGGTGGACGAAGACGATGCCCGCGTAGCCGTCGGCGTACACCAGATGCCAAGCCGCCAGAACGCATCGGGCAACCGCTTCTACTCCGTGTGGATCGACCGCATTGCGTACGGCGACGGCTCCGACGCCCGGGAAAGCGAGATCAAGATCGACTTTACCCCCACCGGCGGCAGCCACTGGCACTACGTCTACCTGACCAACGAAATCGGCGACTACTACACCGTCGAGATCAACCCGTTCACCGGGTTCGGCGAGGTCTACCCCGGTGAGATAAAGCCTGAGCCGCCGGAGAAGCTGCAATGAACCGCACGCCCAGCAGGGGTTTCGCGCTGATCGAGGTCATGGCCGCCATCATGATCATCGGCGTGGCGTTGATGGTGCTGCTGCAGATCCGCAACCAGGCGCTGCACACGTTCGTCACCGCCGGCGACCAGCACACCGGTGCGTGGCTGGCAGAGATGAAGATGAATGAGCTGATCTCGCAGAATCTGCCGCAGATCGACGACAACGAAACCTGGGAGATGACCGACAGCGGCGACTTCTCCTACTTCGACGACCGCACCAACGACCTCAACCGCATGTACAACGATGACTGGCAGGATCGCGAGTACTTCCGCCGCTTCGAGTACGAGTGGAAAAAGGAGATGGTCTTCATCGGCCCCGATTTCATCGGCAGCCAGTACGACCTCGAGAACTGGGAGGCGCCGGAGGATGACCTGTACGGCGAAGACACCATCCCCATCGACGACCCGCGCGAAAGCCCGGCGGTGCGCGTCGTGCGTATCACGCTGACCGTCTACCTGCCCGAGAAGGCGCGCGGCGAAGAGGCGCAGGAGACGTCCCGCCCGGGCACCGGCAGCGGGCAGCAGGTGATCAACGGTCGCCCGGCCATCCGGCTGGTAACGTACATCGACCCCAACACCTTGTTCAACGCAGCGGCTGAAGAAGCAGCCGATGCCACAGCCGAGAACACAGGGAACAACACCGGCAATAACACGGGTAACAACACCGGAAACAACACGGGCAACGGCGGATGAAGCGCTCAAGAGGCATGACACTGCTGGAACTGGTGATCGCGATCGGCATCGCGGCGATCATCATGGCTTCGCTGACGGTGATCGTGCGCGCGACGGTGGACGTCAAGATCAAGATTGAGTCCGAAGCACGCGCCCGCCGCCTTGGCCCCACCATCATGGCAACCATCACCCGCGACCTGCGCAACGCGTGGGTCACCGGCCCCGATGAAAACGTGCAGATCGACGGCGTCTGGTTCCGCGGCGAGCACAAGGGGGGCGACGACGACGCTCAGGATGAGCTGTGGTTTGTCACCTCAATCAACAGCTACATGCGCTACGAAGGTGTTTCGAGCGACCTCACCGAGGTCGGTTACTACCTCAAGCCGAACGACGTGCCGGACGACAGTGCGCTGGCGGGGCTCTATTCGCTGTACCGGCGCGAGGACTTCCTTGTCGACAAGCGCCCGGACGAAGGCGGGCTGGGCGTGAAACTGCACGACCGCGTGGTCAGCTTCCGCGTATGGTACTACGAGCTGCCGCGCGACGCCGTGGATGCCGAGGGCGTGCTGGACCCCACCGCGCTTGAAGAAGTCGTCGAAAAGGGCAGCGACACCGAACGCGACGACTGGGACACCAAGGAGATGAACCGTCTGCCCTACGCGATCCGGGTCGAGCTGATCCTGGATGCCACGCCGGTCGACGCCTACAACCGCAACAAACAGCGCCGCATCGCGGTGTACGAGACGCTGGTGCGCCTGCCGGACTTCCCCAAGATCGACGAAAACTTCAAGCTGTTCGGCGTGCAAGCGCCTACCGCGCCGGCTACCCCGAACAACACCGGAAACAACACGGGCAATAACACCGGGAACAACAACCAGAACCCGCCGCCGAGTGGCAACTGACTCGATTTTGGATTTTAGATTTTCGATTTTGGATTGAACTGCCTTCGCCACGAGAACTTACGCCTTAGCACCGCGCCAATCCAAAATCCAAAATCTAAAATCCAAAATCATCTTCTGACCGTCATCCACAATCCATCCAACGCCCAAGGCTGTCGCCACCCAAAGTACACTCCCGCCTATGGGTTTCGTGCATCTCCACGTCCATTCCGACTACAGCTTCCTCGACGGTGGCGCGACCGTTGACGGCCTTGCCAAGCGCGCCGCCAACCTGGGCATGCCCGCGCTGGCCCTGACCGATCACGGCAACATGTGCGGCGCCATTGACTTCTACAACGCCTGCAAGGCGCAGGGCGTCAAGCCGATCGTGGGGTGCGAGGTCTACGTCGTCCCCTACGACATGCACGAAAAGCGCAACCCCGACCTCGAGGGCGCCCCCGGCGGCGACAAGGGCAGCAAGGAAAACGCGCACCTCGTGCTGCTCGCGCAGAACGAGCAGGGCTACCGCAACCTGTGCAAGGTGGTCAGCAAAGGCTTCACCGAAGGCTTCTACCGCAAGCCGCGCGTGGACTACCAGACGCTGGCGCAGCACCGCGAGGGGTTGGTCGCGCTTACCGCGTGCCTCGGCGGCGAGATCCCGCAAACCCTGATGAAGTCCCGCGAGAACGAGCCCGCGCTGTGCAAGGTGGACGAGTACCTGAACATCTTCGGGCGCGAAAACTTCTACCTTGAAGTGCAGGCCCACCGCGATTCACGCACCGGCGCGCTGGAAGACACCGTCGCCAGGCGCATCTTTGAGCTTGCCGACAAGCGCGGCGTGAAGACCGTGCTGACTAACGACAGCCACTACCTCAACCCGGACGACTACGACGCCCACAACGCGCTGCTGTGCATCAACACCGGGCGACTGTTGACTGATCCCAACCGGCTGGACTACGGCCCGGACTTCTACCTGAAGTCCCCCACCGAGATGGCGGCGCTGTACCCCGGGCGCGAAGACCTCATAAAACACACGCTGGAGATCGCCGACCGCTGCAATCTTGAGCTGAAAAACGACGGGTTCCACCTGCCCGAGTTCACCTGTCCCGACGGCCTAGCGAGCAAAGACTACCTGCGCCAGCTTTGCGAAAAGGGCGTGCGGCAGCGCTACGGCGACAACGCTCTCGCCGAGGGCTCGCCGATCCGCGAGCGGCTTGAGTTCGAGTTAGCCACCATCGACCGCATGGGGTTCAACAGCTACTTCCTCATCGTCAGCGATTTCATCGGGTGGGCAAAGGCGCGCGGCATCCCGGTCGGCCCGGGCCGCGGGTCAGCGGCGGGCGCGATCGTGGCCTACTCGCTCGATATCACCAGCCTAGATCCGCTGAAATACAACCTGCTGTTCGAGCGCTTTCTCAACCCCGACCGCATCTCGATGCCGGACATCGACATCGACTTCTGCGTCGAACGCCGCGGCGAGGTTATCGAATACGTCCGCAAGAAGTACGGCGAAGAGTGCGTCTGCCAGATCGGGACGTTCGGCAAGCTGCTCGCCCGCGCCGCGATCAAGGACGCCGGGCGCGTCATGGGCGTCAACCTCAAGAAGGTCAACGAGCTCACGAAAAAGATCCCGGTCATCCAGGGCAAGGTAAAGCCGCTCGCCACCTGCCTGAAAGAGGAGCCCGAGTTCAAGCAGGAATACGACAACGACGCCGAGACCAAGTCGCTGGTGGACAAAGCCATGCGCCTCGAAGGCCTCAACCGCGGCACCGGCGTCCACGCAGCCGGCGTGGTGATCGCCGACCGCGACGTCACTGAGTACCTGCCGGTGATGCGCCAGGAAAGCAACGAGCGCGCCGAAAACGGCGACAAGCAGTACGTCATCGCCACGCAGTACGACATGAACAAGGTCGAGGCGCAGGGCCTGCTCAAGATGGACTTTCTGGGCCTGCGCAACTTGACCATCATGCAGAAGGCCGTCGAGGTGATCGAAAAAGGCGGTGGGCCGAAGATCAACCTCGACCCGATCACCGCGCCTCGCGACGCCGAGTACGCGTCGTTGCACACGCTCGATGACGAAGCGACCTACAGGACACTGGCGGCGGGCGACGGGTTCGGCGTGTTCCAGGTTGAATCCGAGGGCATGTGCAGGCTGTTGCAGTCGATCAAGCCGAGCACGTTCGAAGACATTTCGGCTGTGCTGGCGATCTACCGTCCCGGTCCGCTCAGCGCCGGCGTGGACAAGGACTTCGCCGCGCGCAAACACAAGCGCGTCGCGGTCACCATGCCCGGCGAGCCCGAAGGCATCGCCAACGCCGAAGCCGTTGAAGCGCTGCGGAAGATTCTCAATGACACTTACGGCACCCTGATCTACCAGGAACAGGCGATGCTGATCAGCCGCCACCTCGCGGGGTTCACGCCCGGCGAGGCGGACAAGCTGCGCAAAGCCATCGGCAAGAAAAACCAGGCCGACATGGAGAAGCTGCGCCCGAAGTTCGTGGACGGCGTCTCCAAATCCGGGTTCGGCCGCGCGCTGGGCGAAATGCTCTGGCAGCAGATCGAGGGCTTCGGCAGCTACGGGTTCAACAAGGCGCACACGGTCGCCTATGGGCTGATCACCTACCAGACCGCGTGGCTGAAAACGCATTACCCCGCGGAGTATTTTGCCGCGCTGCTCAGCAGCATGATCGGCAACAACGACAAGATCGTCGAGTACATGCGCCACGTGCGCGCAGCCGGCATGAAGGTGACGCCGCCGGATATCAACCTGTCAGCGGCAGAGTTCACGCCCGCGGATGGCAAGATCGTATTCGGCCTGTCGGGCATGAAGGGCGTCGGCACCAAGGCTGTCGAGCACATCATCGAGGTGCGCAATGCCAACGGGCGTTTTGAAGGGTTCATGCACTTCCTGGACAGCGTGGATCTGCAGCAGGTCGGCAAAGCCGTGATCGAGTCGCTGATCAAGGGCGGCGTGTTTGACAGCATGGAGTTGAATCGGCACTCGCTGCTGGAAGGGCTGGAAACCGCGCTCA
>CAZNBU010000040.1:0-8152 GCA_964571035.1 uncultured Planctomycetaceae bacterium
TCGCGCGACTTTGGGGCCGCATCGACCTGCGCCGGGCGCTTGGGCTCCAGCGGCTTGACCGGCGACGGTGGGGGAGGGGGTGGTGATGCCGCGGGCTTCTCCGGTAGTTTTTCCTTTGGCCCCGCAACCTCGGATGGCCCGTCGCCCGCGCCCGCAAGTGTCGCCTGCACCGCATCGCGCTCAAAGCTGGAGACGGACAACTCATACGTCGCGCCGTCGGCCAACGTCACATGCAGCGAATACGAGAAATCGCCGGGCTCGATCCGCGGCGGGTGTGCGTTATCGAGGCTCAGCTTTTCATAGGCCCCAACAAGCGACTCACGTGAGAAAACGTGCAGCGCGCCGCCTGCCACCACGAGGTGCGTCTCGCCGATCGGGCCGGCGATGCTGCTGCCCAGCGTTGCATGGGCGCTGATTTCAGCGCCTTGCAGCAGTCGTTCGATCTCGGATGGAACAGCCATAACCGGACTCTACCTTTGCCGCACACCGGTTGCAGGTTGAAGGCTGGCGATTGTCGCCGCGCATGTCACAATGGGCTTGCGTATCCTGATGGCTTGGGGCGGTTTCGGAGCGGGCACACAGCCTGGGAGCGCCATGAAACTTCGCACCCTCACCCCATTCCTGCTGATCCTCGTATGCGCGTCGTGCGGCGAGGGCGGATTGCCCCCCGGCGCAAGCGCCGCGCCGCCACCAATCTCGATTTCGGTTTCGCCGCTGACCGCCGTCGTTGCCACAGGCGGGCAGCAGCAGTTCAACGCGACGGTTCAGGGTGGTGGGTCGGGCCAGCAGGGGTTTTTCTGGAGCGTCGCCAGTGGCAGCGGCACGATCAGCTCATCCGGTTTGTACACCGCGCCGGCGTTCATGCCCGGCAGCCCGACCGCCAAGGTGCGCGCGACCAGTGCCGTGGACAGCTCCAAATTCGCCGAAGCCACAGTGACGATTATTCTCGGGCCGCAGCCCGGCCAGTTTCCGGTTTTCTTTGATGTAAAGACGCGCAACGCGTGGCAGGCGCAGGTTGCGCCCGCGACCGTGGGGATACCGCTGCCGCCCGGGTTGCATGCCAACGAAGGCACATTACGCGTGCAGGCTGAAGTCGGACAGACGAACGTGCCCGCGCAGTTTGAGGTGCTGTCGCGCTGGAACGACGGCTCGATTCGCTGGGTGCTGTGCGATTTCCTTGCGGATTTGTCGGCTGGCACCGGCATCGGGCGCTATCGGTTGACGGACGGCGGTACCGGCACCGCGCCGACGGCGAACCTGACGGTCACGGATGGCGCTGCGGCGATTTCAGTCAGCACCGGCACGCTCAGTTTCTCGGTTTCCAAGACAGCATTCCGGCTTTTCGAAAGCGTGATGATCGACCGCGACAACGACGCGGTCGTGGACGACGAATGCCTGAACCTGGCAGCGAGCCGGGGCGTCGCGGTCGTCGAAGGGGTGGACGAGTACACCATGAACAACTCGACGCCTACACGCATCGCCGTTGAGCAGAGCGGCCCGATCCGCGCCACCATTGTTGTTGAGGGCGAGCACCGCACCGCGGCCAGCGCCAAGAAACTCGACTTTGTCTGCCGCATCACCGCGTGGAACAACCTGCCGTACATCAAGGTGCAGTACAGCTTCAAGAACATGCAGGGGCACGGCGTGGCAGCCGCCACACCGTCAGCCGCAGCGGCTCAACTGGCTGCGTACGAGACGGCGGATGCGCTGAACTTCAACGTGCCGCTGGACTTCGGAGTGACCACACCGGCTGCGCTGATCGGGGGCTCGCCTACGCACACCACGATTCCGGCGATGTCGGGCGCCGAGTTCGGCGAGTTGTTTCAGACCTACACCGGCACTCACGATGCGGCAGATGCAGAGAATCCACAGCCGCCCGGGTTCAATGCGGGCACTGGCGACGGCAGCTCGGACCCGTTGGTCAACACCTGGCCCAACCAGGGCACCACCGAAATCACCAGCACAATCAGCGGCAAGGTAACCGATACCGGTGAGCGCGCGCCGGGGTGGGTGCAGTTTGCCGGCAGCAATCTGCGACTGACTGCCGCGATTCGCGACTTCTGGCAGATGTACCCGAAGGCGATCCGCGTGCAGGGCGACGGTCTGCTGCAACTCGGGTTGTGGCCCGACGCGGCCTGGCAGATGCAGGTGTTTGCCGGGAGCATGCGGACGCACGAGATGCTGTTTGCGTTTGAGCGGTCGTCCACGCTGGACGGCAATGGCGCGGCGATACGCGCGAACCTCGTGAACGACCCGCCGGTGGGTGTCTGCCGCCCGGCGCACTATCGCGCGTCGCTGGTGTTCGGCGATATCGGCATCACGGATGAAACGCTTACCGATACCAGCCTCTACGTCAACGCGGCGCAGGGGCTTGCTGCCAGCTACTTCGGGGAGGTGGTCGCGCATCTCGGCGACCTGCTGGCGGACCGCAGCAACGGCAACGGCACGGCGACCGGCCACCAGTACGGATTCTGGAACTGGGGCGACAGCCGCACCGACATCCCGAACCTCGGGTGGGAGAACAGCGATTGGGAACTGCCGCGCGCCTGCCTGGGATGGTTTGCGATGACCGGCAACCTCGGGTTCTTTGCGATGGCGGACGATACCGTGCGTCACTTCCGCGACGTTGACGTGCTGCACTCCAATGTCGGTTTGCGGTTTGATTACACCGAAGCGGGCAACCCGGCTGTCAGCGGCGGCAAGGCGAGCCAACTGGGCAAGACGCGCTACACCCCGAACAACAAGCAGCACGATCTCGGGAACTACCACTTCGGCGAGAATCACCTGGACGTGTTCAAGGGCGCGTTCCTCGCTGAGCACTACCTGCTGACCGGCGACCGGTTGAGCCTTGATATCCTGAAGGAGAACTTCACGTACCTGCGCGGCACGTGGAAGCGCTTCTTTGACGCAAGCAACGGCGGTGTGAACAGCACCATGACCGCGCCGACCACTTGGCTCAGCAACGGTTTGTACATCGCTGCGGCGTACCAGATGGCGAACGGATTGAACGATCCGGCTGCGGCGACCATGAGCGCCTATGTTCTCAGCATCGTGCGCGCGCGGCAGAACGGAACCTCGCCGCGCGATCCTTCAGGCAACGGGTTCGATGACAGCAACGGCGATTTCTTCGCGTGGCAGATCGGCCACATGGTTGAAGCTCTGGAGTACAGCATCTATGCGCTGGACGACACCACGATCCAACCCGACATCCTGCGCGCGATGAACTGGCTGTTGGGCACCAACGCAGGCGTGTACCTCGGCAACCTGCCGACGCCGCTGTTCGGTGAGTTCGCGGAGACCCCGGGCGGGACCATCGATTTCGGCGCGCCGAACCTGATGATCGGCGCGGGCTACGCCGCCGCGTACCGGGAAACCGGCAGCAACAACTGGCGCACCTCGGGCCAGAACCTGCTGAGCGCGCAGTTGCCCAACATCGACTTCGTGACGATCGGCGATGATGAAGTCCGGCACAGCACGTTCGCCCAGTTCTTCCGCGCGGGGCCGATGCTGTTGGGGATGTTGATGCAGTAGATTTTCAGTGGCAGGGTTCGGCGCCACGCGCCGGACCCTGCGCTTTTTCAGTGATTCCCCGCACGGTGTGCGTTATCCACACTTTTGATTCCACTCGACGATTGACGTTCCATGCCGCAAAATACGGTGTGTCAATGCGTTCCGTGCGATCGGAGCACTGATGTCCATTCCGCCAGCCCCGGAGCAGAAGTCCCTGGTGGGTTACACCATCGGGAAGTGCAAGCTGTTGCGCATTTGCGGCCGCGGCGCCATGGGCACTGTGTACAAAGGCACACACCAGGGCCTCGATATCGAGGTCGCTGTGAAGATTCTCCCACCGCACCTCGCACTGAATTCCAACCTCGTCGAGCGTTTCTTGCGCGAAGCCAAGCTGGCTGCGCGCCTGAACCACATCAACACGGTGCGCGTCTATGACGTCGGCGAGGAAGCCGGGTACTACTACCTGGTGATGGAGTTCGTTGATGGCACCGATGCGCTGGAGTTGCTGCGGCGCAACGGGCCGCAACCGGCGTGGGTCGTGGCGGACATCGGGGCCGGCGCCGCCCGGGCGCTCGATCACGCGCACAAGAACGACGTGATCCACCGTGATATCAAGCCCGCCAACCTGATGCTGCCCAACACCGGCGGCGTCAAGGTCGCCGACTTCGGGTTGGCGCGCGCGCTGGCCAGTGAAAGCGGCCTCACGATGACCGGCGCGATCATGGGCACGCCCGACTACATGGCGCCCGAGCAGGCGCAGGGCGCCGCCGTCGGTGCGCTGGCCGACGCCTATAGCCTTGGCGCGACGCTGTATCACCTGTTTGTCGGCAAGCCGCCGTTCACTGGCGCGACGCCGATGGCGGTTGCCTTGCAGCACGTCACAAGCCGCATCGCGGTGCCGGAGCACCTGATCAAGGACAACGCCAGCCGCCAACTCGCGCGCGTGATCTACGACCTGACGCAGAAAGAGCCTGCCCGGCGCGCGCAGGAACTCGACAAGGTCGCGCAGCGGCTGCAGGAAGTCGCGCGCACCAACAAGCGAACGCACAAGCTGCTGTCGGAGGGCGCGACGTTGTTCGCCACCGTCGGTGTGAAACTCGACACCGAAGAGATCAACCGCGTCAAAGAAGAAGAAGCTGCCGCGGAACTGGACAAGGGCCGCGTCGAGTCACCCCACTTGGAGAAGTTGCGTCAAGCCGCCAAGAAGGCGCGCAGCGGCGTGCACCCGACGTTGCCGGAGAAGCCGGCTGCGCCGCCCGCCAAGCCTCGCGAAATGCCGGTGGAGATGGCGGAGCTTACCGGCGAGATGGTGCGCGAAGCCCGCGCTCGCGCGAAGCGCTCTTCAGGCGAGCTGAAGTCGCTGCCCAGGAACACCGGCGACAGCACCACGGTGCGGCGGCAGACTTCAAACCCGGACCTGTCACCGCATCGCGAGACGCGGCCGACCGGAAGCTCGACGCGCAAGCACCAGGTCGACCAGAAAGCCGACGGCGACGACACCGAATGGCAGAGCTATGCAGCCAAAAGCTTTCCCACGTTCGATCGCACGGCAATCATGGATGGCTCAGCCAGGCATGAGGTCGCGCGCACGCAGTCGAATATCCAGAAACCGGACAGTGGGCTGGTGCCGCCGATTGAAATGGTCGCGCCGTCTTCCATCACGCAATACCCCAAGGCTTCCAAGTCGAGCACCGGGGTGGGTTTGCTTGTCGCGCTGCTGGTCATCGCGGGGTTTGCGGTTGGCGGATGGTGGTTTTTCCTGCGCGATGAAGGTGGGGGGCCGAAGAAATCCGGCGGCGACCTGTTCATCCCGACCGTACCGCGCCGTGTCAAAGCCGCAGATCGCGGCGGGATCACCGCAGTGGTGTCCCGCAAAGATGGGCGCGGGTTCTTCACGGGCTCAGAGATCGGCGAGGTAAGGAGTTGGGACGCCGGCTCAGACACGCCGAAGGCATCGGAGGCGCTGGGGTTGGGCGCGATTACCGCGCTGGCTGTGCGGTCCGACGGCAACCGGATCGCCGTGGGTACAAGCCGCGGCGAAGTGCTTGAGCTGGACGCCGGCACGCTGCAGACCACGCGCAACCGCATCACCAAGCTGGACGGCGCGTCCGTTACCGCGCTTTCGTACCCGTCGCTCAGTCTGCTAGTGATCGGCGACAGCAAGGGCAAGCTGCGAACCTGGGGCGGAGCGGCGCCGGTTGTCATTGAAGAGGACGGACAGCCGGTGACGGGGCTGGTCTGGATGGAAAACAGCATCTGGGCCATCGCCGGGCGCAGCGTTTCGCGCTTTGACGTGGATGGCGACAAGCTGGAGCTGCAATCGCACTATCCCAACCTGCCCAGCCCGGTGCGCATGGTTGCGCAGATCGGGTACTCAGTCTACGCGGCGTTCGACAACAAGGTGCAGCGCCTGACGCCGCAGGGCGAAACCGGCCCGGTGTTTGAAGCCGAGCAGCCGTTTGTCGGCGCAGCCCCCGGCGGCAAGCATCTGCTGGTCGTCAGCGCGAACGGGCTGGCGTTCCTGAATCCTGAAACGCTTGCCGTGGAAGCAACGGCGGCGCTGGACAGCCCGCCCACGTTGCTGTGCGCCGCGATGTACATGGAAGGCAAGCGCCTGCTGATCGGCACGCAGAGCGGCGAAGTCCTGGAAGTGCAGGGGCGCTAACTACTCGCCGGATTCTGCTTCCTCTTTTGGTTTCTTCTTGCGCAGCCCGACAATCTCGGGGAAGTCGCGAATCGTCTCGCGCCAGAACCCGCCGCGGCGCTGCTCCGGTGTATACGGCTCGCCCTTCTTGCGGAAGTGCATCGCAACGACGATCACCAGGCCCATCACGAAGATCACGACCGACAGGAACTGACCCATCGTCAACCCGACTGCGTGCAGGAACGCGGCAGTGCCGCCAAGCTGCTCGGCTTTCGCGGGGTCGATCTGCGCGTCCGGCTGCCGAATCATCTCGGCGGGGATTCGGAAGATCGCATAGAGCATCAGGAACGCGCCCGCGAGCTGGCCCGGGAGCTTCACTTTGCGCCGCAGCACCCAGATCAGCAGCAGAACCAGCATGCCTTCGAACAGGAACTGCACGATCTGGCTGGGGTAGCGGCCGGGGAAGTACTGCGAGACGTTGGCCCAGACGTCGGGATTCACCGGCATCGTCTGCAACGCTTCGCCCGGGATGGTCTCCGCCTTCGGGTGCGCAGCGATGTAGTTTTCGCGCAGCGCCTGCATCAGCCGCCGGTGCGCGTCGGGATCTGTGTCGGTGGGGAACTTCATGGCGTACCACGGAAGCTTATCGGCGTCGTAGATCGCCTTGCCGGCTTCATCAGTGATGATGCGGCCGGGCAACTCGCCGTTGATGAAGTTGCCGATGCGCACCAGCGCCACGCCCAGCGGCACGATGTGCGTGGAGGCATCCATGATGTTCCAGAACGAGACCTTGTGCCGCCACGCGTAGATCAACACGGCGGCGGTTACGCCAAAGACGCCGCCGTGGAAGCTCATCCCGCCTTCCCACACGGCGTAAACCATGCGCAGCCGCTCGCTGGTGGTCAGGCCGCCCTCGCCCAGGAACAGCTTGTCGAACTGGTAGAACAACAGGTACCCAAGCCGTCCGCCAAGGAACGTGCCGAGCACGCCGTAGACGATAACGTTGGTGATCTCGGTGGCTTTGACGCGCAGGTAGCCCGTCTTCTGCAGCCAGCGCAGTGCAAAGTACCCGAAGGTGAACGCCAGCACGTACATCAGGCCGTACCAGCGCAGCGCCAGCGGCGTGCCGGGGATCTCGAAGATCACCGGGTCCAGGTTCGGATGTTGCAGAATCGCAAGCACGGGCACGGTCCCCATCAAAGCGGGCACTCTAGTGATACGGATGCCGAACGCGAGAGGGCCGCCGCAACCCGCGCTTGCCTTCAACCCCATGAGGGTCCACAATCGCCGGCATGCAGCGTTTCGACGTCACGATCATCGGCGGCGGCCCTGGCGGCAGCACGCTGGGCGCCCTGCTTGCACGGCAGGGCCGGAGTGTGTGCATCATCGAGCGTGACACCTTTCCGCGCTTTCGCATCGGCGAAAGCCTGCTGCCGTTCAGCATTGACATCTTCCGGCAGACCGGCGTGCTGCAGAAGATTCACGACGCCGGGTTCATGGTGAAGAACGGCGCGCGCTTTGTCGTCGACGAATCGCTGGAGGAGGAGTGCTTCTGGTTTCGCAACGGCCTTGATCCGGATCACCCTTACGCGTTCGAAGTCCAGCGCGGCCCTTTCGACAAGCTGCTGCTGGATCACGCCCGCGACCTGGGAGTCACGGTGATGCAACCGCTGCAAGCCAACGAGTTGCGGATCGACGACGACCGCGCGATCGTGACGACGCCGCAGGGTGAGATCAGCTCGGCGCTGGTTTGCGACGTGTCCGGCCGCTGGACCTTCCTCAGCACGAAGCAGCAGCAGCGCCGCGTACATCCCAGCCATCGCAAGGTGACGGCGTTTGGCCATTTCCGCAACGTCGTGCGCTGCGAGCAGGACCCGGGGAACATCATCATCGTGCGCTTCGGCGAGACGAAGATGGGCTGGTTCTGGCTGATCCCGTTCAGTGATGGCACCACCAGTGTCGGCGTGGTCGCCGACGCGCAATACTTCCGCGAGAGCG
>CAZNBU010000040.1:8162-14628 GCA_964571035.1 uncultured Planctomycetaceae bacterium
GGAGGATGGCCGCATCTTCCTCTCCGGACGGGTGCGGTATCCGGGCGAGTTCTTCGACCGCAGTATCCGCGAGTCGCGCGCGATGGCACCGCGCATGACTCAGGCTGAGCTGTGCGGGAGTATCCGCACCGAGAGCGATTTCAGCTACACCAGCGACGCGCACGCCGGCGACCGCTGGGTGAAGGTGGGGGACGCTGGCGCGTTCATTGACCCGATTTTCAGCTCGGGCGTGTTTCTGAGCACCAAGGCGGCGGAACTGGCTGCGCAGGCAATAGACACCGCGTTTGCATCAGGAGATTTTTCCCGCGGCGCATTTGCCGAATACGAAGCCAGGATCAAGCAGGGCACGCGGGTCTTCTGGGCGTTCATCGACGCCTTCTACAACCGCGACTTCCTGAAGCAGATGGTCACAAGCCGCCGCCGGCCCCTGCTCCAGAAGAGCATCACAAGCCTGTTAGCCGGCGACATTTTCAATCAGAGCAACCAGTTGATCAGCTACCTGACCGGCAAAGGCGGAGCGTACGCCGACAGCGAAGTGCAAGCCTTGCTGGGTTGAAAGCCCACGACGGCAGTCGTGGGCAAATCGGCACGGGTGTGGCCCAGGGACAATTTGTCCCGGCGAGCCCTCGACTTCCGTCGAGGGCTTTCGGAGCCGAAAAACGAGACACGCCCGGGTACACACCCGGGCGCGCTCGGCGTAGAAAACGGCTTGGGGGCCGGTCTTCCGACTTACGTAATGCAACCCATGTGCCAATCTTTCAGAAGCACAAGTTTATGTATTCAAAGGGGTTAGAAGGCGCGTGCTGAAAGTCGTTCTACGTCCAACTGTGTACTATTTGCGCACTGGTGGTAACTGGTGTTAACCAGCGTACTCCTCATCCTGCTCGATAATCGCGAGCACCCAGTCGAACTCGCCGCTGATCACCTTGCCACCGCAGTACTCGCACACGCCCGCCATGGTGATCTTGTCCAGCGGCGCCCCGCAGTTGGGGCACGCTCGCGGGTCGCCGCTCTTCTTGTGCGTGCCGGAACGCCGGATGGTCGTCCAGTACTCGCTGAAGCGACGCTCGTCCTTGGCACTGCCGCTGATCACTTTGCCGGCTGCGTCCACGGTGCTGTCCTTCATGCTGGCGAAGATGCGCGTGGTGATCGCGTCGAAGTACGAGTCGTGCTCGATCTTGGCAATGTCGATGCGCAGGATGCGCACGTCCGCCAGGATGTTGCGTGTCCCGGTCTCGCGGTAGCGCTGCAGCCAGAAGCGATGCGCGTCGAACACCGTATCGGTCTCGTACGGGCGCAGGCGCGATTCGTCCAGCGCGCTCCAACCGGCTTGAATCTCCTTGAACATGTGCTGCAGCCGCATGTTGTACGCCGACCACGAGAACGTCGGGTCGCGCATGGCCAGCGCGCGCTTTTGCGCAGCCAGGTCGGAGGCGTAAACAGTGGGCAGGTCGGTTCCGACCTCCACGCCTCCGCTGTGGCCGACGGGCGGGCCCACTTCCTTGCGGTCGTGGGTCTCGATGCTGATGACCTGCCAGTCCATTTCGCCACGGCCGGTGACGCTGCCGCAACTCGGGCAACGGCCGTCGACGCCGGGCTCTTCGGGTGAGCCGCAATTCGGGCACCCGAGATCCAGCACCTTCTCGGGCGGCCTCGTCGTCACGCCCTTGGGTCGGCGGAAGTTGAGGCGCTGCAACAGGTACAGCCGGCGACCGTTCTCGACCACGTTCGCCTTGATGCGCACCGCGACGTGCACGAACTCCTTGCTTGCCGACACGCGCTCAAGGTGCAGCGCGCCGACGACCACCTCGGTCACCTTGACGTCGGCGGCTTTGACCTGCGCCCTAACATCCGGCGACAGGTAGGGTGCAACGCCGAACTGCTCCGGGTTGCGCCTTGCCAGGCCACCCCGCGACTCGTGCAGCTTCACATACACCAGGTGCGCGAAGTCAATGAACAGCACGCGCGAGAAGTTGGGATCGGACTGCTTGAGCAGCGACACTCCGACGGCCTGGTTTCGCTGCTGCTTGCGCGAATGGATCACCCTGCCCGCAGCGGACTGGCGATCGCGTTCCTTGCGCTTCTGCTTCGATTTCCAGACAAAAAACCAGATCGCGCCGGCGACAATCAGGATGCAAACCACCTTGCCGACCGGCCCGCCCTGCACCCACAGGATGATCAGCAAACGCACCAGCAGGTAGATGATGGCGAACGCGCCGTCGCCTCCACCACCACTGCCGCCGCCGCCTCCACCACCGCCCCCGGAGTACCCGCCGCCGCCGCCGGCGCGTGCCTCCAGCTCGCTGGACAGCACGCCCGCAATCAGCGGGGAAAGCAGCAGGAACCATGTCAGCGCGCGTTTCATGAACCTCAGGGCAGCCGAATCTGTGGGCGGTCAGGGAGTTCGTTGGCGTCCCCCTGCTGGATCGGGAAACAGTCCTTGCAGCACGCGCCGAGCTTGCTGATCGCGTCGCAAACCAGCGTGGTCGGGTCGCCGCTGTCGGCGTTGGCAAGCGCGGCGCGAATCTTGCCGATCTCAGCTTCCGCTACTTTGCTTGCGAGTCCGACATCGGGCATCAGCCGAGCTTCCCCTTCCAGCACCGAAACAAAGATCAGCGCCGCGTTGCGGGCTTTCGTCAGCGTCGTGTTTTCCTGCGTGAAGGTGGCGTTGGCTGCGTCGTCAACGGCTGCGCTCATGCGCCAGCGCGGTATCACCAAACGGCGCAGCGCACCCACACGGCTGAACAGCAGGCCCAGGATGCCTCCGACCGCCACGCCCTCGGTCAGCAGCATCAGCGAATCGGTCATGCCGCCAAGCCAGATGCGATCAACCCAGTACAGCGCGACGAACGTCAGTACCGCGCCGGCAAGCCCGATCAGCGTTGCGCGGCCCTCGTAGCGCGAAGACGCGGGCGCAAGCACGACGATGAACTCGCAGCTTGTCTGCCGCTCTGCCTCCGCCACCGCGGCTTCGATGCGGTCAAGCGACGCTTCGGACAGCAGGGATTTGTTTCGCAGCGCCTTGCCGATGGCTCACCTCCGGGCCGCAGGATAAGTGCCCACGGCGCGGGGCGAATCTACAAACTGAGGCGGGATGTGTAACCGGAACTAGTCGGGCGCCGTCGCGGCGTACGGAATGACCAGCAGGGTTTCCTTGCCCGGGTAGATCACACGCAGCCGCAACAACGCGGTGTCGGGCGTCTGGTCCAGCGACACGCCGACGATGACGGTCGGCAGCGTGCCGTTGCGTGCGTCGAGCGTGGCCAGCTCGCGGTGCAGGCCCGAGGGGTCCTCGACGTACATCAGCAGCCCTTGGACCTTGGCGATGTGGTCTGCGTTCAGGATTGCGGACTCGATGTTGAACCTGCGGGCCTCAAGCGCCATCGACTCGGCAACGCCCCGGGCAGCTTCGGCTTCGGTGGGTTGCGCCTCTACGCTGAAGAACGCGACTTTGAGCGGCCCGTACTTCTGTTCGATTCGCTGGACGTCGCGACGGCGGAACTCGCTCAGCACCTCGCGTTCCCAGTAACGCTTGAGCGGGTCCTTGAGCATGGTCAAGGCGTGCGGCACCAGGTCAACGCGTGGCGTCACCGCGGTGGCCTTGGTCTCCTTGACCTCGACACCATCGCGGAACCCGCGGTCGATTTCTTCATACACGTTAGAGATTTCAGACGCGTGGCTGGGCAACTGGTCTTCCAGTGAGCTCTTGGGTTGAGATTCGATGATCACGGCTTCAGGGGTACGGCTTGCCCCAAGGAACAGCATCCCGCCAAACATGGCCAAGCCGAACAGGCCCATCAACCCGAACAGCACGATCATGAACACCACCTGTAACGTGTTCCGCGACTTCGGCTTCGCGAACTTCGGCGCCGCGTACCACGCGCCGTACCCGCCCGGCGCAGCCGACAGCTTCTCGCGCCACTCTGTGTTGTTCTGCGGCGCTTCGGGTTGCAGGTGCGACGGCACAGGCATGCCGCGGAAGCTCGGCAGATCGGCCGGTTTGACCTGCTCCAGCGTGGCCTGTGATGCAGCCCACGTGAGATAGTCAATGTCGGTCAGCATCGCCCGCGCGTTGGCATAGCGCTGATGCATGCCGGTCATGGCGCGGTTGACGACCCACTGTGCCGCCGTGGGCACTTCGCGCGGCAGGCGTGACAACGCGCCACTGGTGGGGAACTCGCCGCTCAGCGCGAAGAACAGCACCGCACCGATGCTGTAGACGTCGAACTTCGCGGCGTCCACCTGGCGCACCTCGCGGCCTTCGAGCGCCAGCTTCACCATCTCGGGATCGCGGAAGTACTCGGTGCCGTGGGTGGTCAATTGCGCCATGCTTGAAAGCGGCGTCATCAACCCGATGTCAACGAGGTAAATCTTCTCGCCGTTGATGATCAGGTTGTCCGGCTTGATGTCCTTGTGAAACACGCCTGCTTCGTGGTACTGGGCGATGATCTGCAGCAACTGGTGCACGTAGCCCAGGGTGATGCGGTAGTGCTCGTTGAGCGTGCCGTTGTCGCGCGAGTGCTTGATGTTGCGCATCACACCGGCGGTGAGCGTTTCGCCGGAGTAGTACGGCATGATGTACCAGAAGGCGTTGTCGCCCAGTTTGCTTTCGACAATGAGGCCGAGCTTCTGCGCAAGCTGCGCCGCCTGCGACTCGCGCACGACGCTTTCCAGGTTGCCGCCCGCGCGCAGATCAAAGTACTTCAGCACATGAAGCCGACCCTGCGGCTCGTCGGCTTTGCGCACGATGTAAAGCCGGGCGCTGGACCCGCCGCGGGGCAGCTCGTCCACCACGACGTACTGTTCAGGAAACTCAGCCGGCGCCTGTGAGTTGTCATACGCCTGCGTGGCGACATAGCGCCGCCAGTCTTGGTTGGCGTGCTGTACGCGTTGCTCCAGGCTGTTGAACAGGCCGCCCAGCCCGAACGTCCGGCTCCAGGCGCGGCCGACGCTCATCAGCGCCCGGCCCGCATCGCGCCAGTCTTTGGCGGCCTCGGCGCCGAACGCTTTACGCTGACCGATCAGGCGCTGCATGCCGGGCGAGTTCTTGTGCAGGTACATGCCGCCCATCCACTCCTTGGTCAGGCGGCCCAGCCAGAAGGTCGAGCTGATCAGCGCTTCAACGGAGTGCCGGATAAAGTTGATGGCGTCGCCGAGGGACCAGATGACTGCGATGATTGCGAATACAGGAAACAGAAAGCAGGCGGCGATGGTGAAATGGATGATGTTGCCGAGCGTAAGAGGCGACTTCTCGCCAGGGACGCGCGGTTCGCTTCGCCAACGCGGATGACGGAAGTGATGGCGAGTGCGGGTGTGTGGTCCCGCTTCAGCGCTATCGATGACTTCGGCAGTCTTGGCGCGCATGGTTTGTGGCCCCCCGCAAAACATGGATTCTCCGTGAAACGGCTGTCCATGGTTGCGAAGCGCCCTCCGGTTCTTTCAGGCGTCTATTCAACCGCCAAAGCGCCGAAACGCCAAAGGGGTTGCGCCAGATTAACGTACGCCGCGGGCGGTCTGTTGCAGCTTGCGGTTGTCGCGGCGGGTCGAAGGGTGACGAAGTGTCACTGACCCGATTGTATGGTGTACGGTGTTCTGTACAATCTTATGTACCACGAAACAGGACGGTTCCGTGAACTCCATAAAACCATCCCAGGACATCGTGCCACTCAGCGCGTTTCGGGCACACGTCTCGGAGCTGCTGAAGCAGACACAGCAGACCGGCCGCCCAATCGTTGTGACCCAGCACGGCCGGGGCGCCGGCGTTCTGGTATCCGCCGAAGAGTTCGGGAGGATGATCGAAGAGCTGGACACACTGCGCGGCATCGTGCGCGGCCAGTCGGACGCGTTGTCGGGCCGCACAACCCCGCATGACGACGTGATGAACGAACTCGACGCGATTGTGGAGCGGGCGCGCGGTGATCGGCCACCCAAGGGCAGGCGCAAAAAGACATCGCGGCGAAAGGCTGCGGCATGAAGGTTGTCTGGTCTGACGGGGCAAAGGCCGATGTCCGCGCGATCACGTCGTACCTGGCAGCCGAGAATCCTGCTGCTGCCCGCAAGTGGGTCAAGCAACTGCACAAGGCAGCGCGCCGCCTTGGCCGGTTTCCGTACAGTGGCCATGCGAGTTTGCCTGATGCAGGCGAAGAACTGCGCGAAACTCGGGTTGGCAACTATCGCGTGTTTCACCACGTGACACCAAATTCCGTCATCATCCTTCATGTCAGGCACGGAGCGCGACAACACCCGTGGGAAACGCGGAGCGACGAGGAGTAGGAGCTACCTCACTCCGCGCGCGGTCTGTTGCAGTTTGCCGTAGTCGCGGCGGGTTTGTTCGTCTTGCAGGTAGATGTCGCTTAGCGCCGAGTCGAAGCTGTCGTCGTCCTGGTTTGTGAGGCCGCTGCCGCTGAACTGGTCGCGCTCGTCGTCGGTCCAAGAGTAGCCCATCACCGCCTGCTTGACCGCTTCA
>CAZNBU010000041.1:0-14588 GCA_964571035.1 uncultured Planctomycetaceae bacterium
CGCTATCTGTGCGCATGGCTGCCGTACTTCCGCACGGAGCGGGTGACGCGCAGCGCCGAGCAACCGGCGCCTGACGGGCACGCAGCCGAGCAAGGCTCGGCTGGGTACCCTGACGTCCTGCTCGCGGTCGTCGAGCGGCGCAGCAACACGGCGCTGGTGACGGCGGCTTCGCGGGCGGCGCAGGCGGCGGGCGTGCGCGGCGGGATGACGCTGGCGCAGGCGCGGGCGATCCTGCCATCATTGCCGGCGACACCCCTGGACGAGAACGCCGAGGCCTTGGCACTGGAGGCGCTAGCGGGGTTCGCGAACAGCTTTTCGCCGCGCGTGTCGCTGCTGCGGCCGCAGACGATCCTCCTCGACATCACCGGTTGCGAGCGCCTGCACGGCAGCGAGGAGCAACTGCTGCGGCGGGTGCGCGAGGGCTTCAATCGCCTGGCCTACACCGTATGCGCGGCGATCGCGGACAATCCCACAGCCGCCTGCGCGCTGGCGATGGGCAGCGGCGTGACCGAAACGATCGCGCTGCCGGCCGCCACGGTCGCGGCGCTGGCGGAGCTGCCGGTTTCGGCCCTGCGGCTGGACGCGGACGTGCTGGACGATTTCGAGATTCTCGGCGTGCGCAAAGCCGGGCAATTGCTCTCCCTGCCGCCCGAGACACTACCGGTGCGCTTTGGCGAGGACCTGGTCGCGCGCGTGCGGCAGTTGCGCGGCGAGGCAATCGAAAGTTTTGAAACCTGGCGACCCGAGGAGCAGATCAGCGAGCGCCTCGATTTCACCGGGCCCACCGACCGCTGGGAAGCGCTGATGTTCGCGCTGCGCAAAGCCTGCACGTTCCTTGCCGAGCGGCTTGACGCAGCCGCCAGCGGCGCCCGTCGTATTGAAGCGCGGCTGATCGCGACCGAAGGCGAGCCGCTGGCGTTCACGCTGGACACGTCAAGACCCGTCGCCGATGTGAAGGGGGTAACGGCGCTGGTCACGGGCCGCTTCGAGGCGGTGGACATCGGGGACCGCTGGTTCGAGGCGATTGAGCTTGTGGTGCCGTCGCGCGAGCCGGTGGCACCGCGCCAGCAGACGATGTTTGGCGAGCGACAGGGGCCTGCGAGCGGGCTCAACGAGCTGGTGGATGAGCTGACCGGGCGGCTTGGCAGCGCGGCGGTTTCGCGGGCGGAGTTGACCGATCATCCGGACCCCAAGCATAGCTATCGGTATGTCCCGTTTCAGTCGGGCTTGCAGTCATCAGGGACCGGGGCAGTTCCGTTTGGGGACAGTCCTCCAAGGCCTTCTCGTGTCTCCTTCGGCGACTATGTGAGAGTCCCGGTTGAGTTGGACCGGCTGCCCGCCTTCTGGGACTGGGCCAGGAATCAGACGCGGCTGAGAGTCGTGGGCGACATCGAGCGCATCACGCTTGCAGGGCCTCACGACTACATGACCATCGAAGGCCCCGATGGCGCGCAGCACCTCTGCTGGTTCGCGCCCGGCGGGTGGTGGGTGCCGCCACCGTTGGAGGGCCTGGCAAACGACTTTCGGGAACTGGCTGCTTGCGGTTTGCCCCCAGGCTTGACGATCAACGCGGGCGAGTCGCCGGTGGCACACTACGCTGAGCTGGTGTGTGCGACCAATTTCAGTTTTCTTCGCGGGGCAAGCCACGCCAGGGATCTCATCAAGCATGCCAAAGCCGCCGGTCTGCATGCCATAGCCGTGACCGATCTACACACGCTTGCAGGGATGGTTCGAGCCCATGCCGCTGCAAAGGAGGAAGGGATCAAGCTTCTGGTAGGCGCCCGGCTGCACTTGAAAGACGGTCCGGAGCTGTGCGTCTATGCCATGAACCGCAACGGATACAGCCGCCTCTGCCGCCTCCTGACAACGGGCAAGATGCGTGCCGAGAAGGCTGAATGCAATCTGTATGTCGAAGACCTCAAACAGTTCCACGAAGACCTGCAAGCGGTGTTGTTGAACGGAAGCAAGTTGCCGCCGGACCAACTTGCCGAACTCAAGACCATCTACGGCGACAGACTGTCCTGGGGCGTCACACGTCACCTCGATGCCGGCGATACCGGTCGTGTGGCCGACGACTTGAAATGCGCCCGGCAAGCCGGGGTTGCCCCGGTAGTGGTCAACGACGTGCACTGGCACGACGAATCCAACAAGCCGCTGCATGACGTGCAGACGTGTATTCGGCTGGGAGTGACCCACGACGAAGGCATGGGCCAGGTTTTCCGAAACGGCGAGCGCCGCATCAAGCCGCCGGAGGAGATAGCCGCCCTGTTCGACGGGCGCCCGGAACTGTTGGAGAGAAGCATCCAGATCGCTGATGCGTGCATCTTCGGTATGGACGAACTGCGCTACGAGTACCCGACCGAGATGGCGCCATCGGGCATGTCCATGCAGGAATACCTGGAGCAGGAAACATGGAAGGGGGCCGCGGGACGCTACAAGGAAGGTGTTCCAGAGCAGGTGCGAGAACAGATCGCGAAAGAACTGAAGCTCATAGCGGAACTCAACTACGCGCCCTACTTCCTTACGGTTTACGACGTTGTTCGCGAAGCGCGCCGACTGGCAATTCTGTGCCAGGGCCGCGGCAGCGCCGCTAACAGCGCGGTGTGCTTCTGCCTCGGGGTCACCGAGGTCGATCCGGCAAAGATTACCCTGGTTTGCGAGCGGTTCATGAGCCGCGAGCGCAACGAGCCGCCCGACATCGACGTCGATTTCGAGCACGAACGCCGCGAAGAGGTCATTCAGTACATTTACAACAAGTATGGCCGTGAAAGGGCCGGGCTTTGCGCCACTGTGATTACCTACCGCTTCCGCAGTGCGGTGCGCGAAGTCGGCAAGGTGATCGGGCTGTCGCTGGACCAGGTAGATCGGCTGGCCAAGGGCCACGGTTGGTGGGATTCCGACTCGGCGCTCGACGAGAATGTGAGGATGGCCGGACTTGACCCCGCCGACGAGCGTGTGCGGATGACGCTGATTCTCGCCAGCAGGCTGCGAGGGTACCCCCGCCACCTCTCTCAGCACGTAGGCGGGTTCGTGATGACTCGCGGACGGCTTGATGAACTTGTCCCCATCGAGAATGCGGCGATGGAGGATCGAACCGTCATTGAGTGGGACAAGAACGACATCGACGAACTCGGCATCCTGAAGGTGGATTGCCTGAGCCTGGGAATGCTTACCGCGATCCGCAAAACGTTCGCGCTGATCCATACGGCAGGCGGACGTCAACTGACCGTTACCGCAGCCCGCGAGAGTGATGCCGAAGGGGAGGGCCAAACGCCCGATGCGAAAGCAATCTATGCGATGCTCGCGCGCGCGGACACCGTGGGCACGTTCCAGGTCGAATCGCGGGCGCAGATGGCAATGCTCCCGCGCCTGAAGCCGAAGAAGTTCTACGACCTGGTAGTGGAGGTCGCGATCGTTCGCCCCGGTCCGATCCAGGGCGGCATGGTGCAGCCCTACCTGCGGCGGCTTGAGGGCAAAGAGTCGCCCCACGCGCCGCACCCGTCGCTCGAGCCGGTGCTGAAGGCGACGCTGGGTGTGCCGCTGTTTCAAGAACAGGTGATGCGCATCGCCGTGGTGGCTGCCGGCTACACGCCCGGCGAGGCTGAGCAACTACGACGGTCACTCGGCTCGTGGGGCAGCGAAGGCAGATTGCAGGAGCACCGCACCCGGCTGCTAGCCGGCATGAAGGAAAGGGGGATCGCCGAGGAGTTCGCGCAACGCATCGTCAAGCAGATCGAAGGCTTCGCCGCCTACGGGTTTCCCGAAAGCCACGCCGCAAGCTTTGCGATCATTACCTATGTCAGCTGCTATCTCAAACGATTCTACCCGGCCGCCTTCACTGCGGGTTTGCTCAACAGCCAACCAATGGGGTTCTACTCTGCGTCGAGCCTGGTCCGGGACGCGAGGCAGCACGGAGTTGAGGTACGGCCGCCGTGCTTGAACCACAGCAATACAGATTGCACCCTGGAACACACAACGGGCGGCGAGTATCCACCGGCGGGACTGCACCGGGCCCCGGAAGACTGGGGCCGCGACGCGCCTGCGATCCGGCTTGGTCTGCGGCTGATCGTGGGGCTAGGTGCGGAAGTCTCGGACAGCTTCGTTGCTGAGCGCGCGGCGCGCGGCCCGTTTGCGAGCGTTCACGACCTTGTTCGCCGTGCGGAGCGACTCAATCTGGGACGCAGAAGGACCTATGTGGCGTTGTCGAAGCTTGCCGGCGCGGATGCTTTCGCCTGTTTCGGTCTGTCGCGACGGGAGGCGTTGTGGCAGATCGGCGCCATTGGCGCCGAAGTACCGAAACTTTTCCGAGACCTGGACATGGCCGAGCGCGACGTGTCGCTGCCACCTCTTAGTCCAATGGAAAGCACCGCGGCGGATTATCACACCAAGCAACTGACACTGGGAGATCACCCGATCGGGCTGATCCGGTCAGAGTTGGCCGAGCAAGGCGTCCTGCAGGCAGGTGAGCTGGCGGATATGGAACACGGCGCGGAAGTCAGCGTCGCCGGACTGGTGATCAACCGCCAGCGCCCCGGCACCGCCAAGGGGATCATCTTCATGACGCTCGAAGATGAAACCGGCGTATCGAATATCATCACGCACCCCGAAGTGTTCCAGGAGTTCCGGGCGATCACCATGGGCAGCAACCGTCTTGTGGTGACGGGAACGATTGAGCGAAAGACAGGCGTGATCCACGTGCTGGCGAAGTCGTTCCGATCGCTCATGGATGAAGTGAACCTCAACACCCACTCGCGCGATTTCCATTGACGAGTGCGATCGGGTCATCACAGGCCGACCCACTAACGCAGTGTCTCAGCCTGCGCGACAGTTTCGGTCCGTGCCCGAACCCGATTGGCTGCCATTGTTTCTCTGCCACCGCAGTCTTTGGATTGGTCGCCGAATGACGAGAAGGCAGGGAGTTTGGCAAATCTGTAGGTCCAGGAATGGCCTCTGTGCGATGGTTGCCGGCGTCCGGGCGACTGAGTACGTGCAACGTGTCCATGCCGTTATCGTTGGTTACCGTGATTGCGATGAGCCCAATGAACTTCGGCAGGCCACAGGTTATGGCGACAGCATCCGGAAGATCTTGCTTGCGGGCCGGTCGGCGATGTAGAGGTCACCGTTGGTGTGGGACCACAATCCTTGCGGGAACGAGAGGCCGGTGCTTGCGACAGTGTCGATCATGCCTGTTGTCGCGGTGATCTTCCTTATCCGGCCGCTGTCCGACACATAGATGTTATCCGCGGCGTCGATTGTCAAAAACGCAACGAAGGACATCCTGGCAGCGGCGGCGGGGCCGCCGTCACCGCCGGAACCGCCTCCCGGCAGGCCCGCGATGGTCGTGATCGTGCCCGACGTATCGACGCGGCGCAGGTAGTAGTAGGTCTGGCCGATGATGACGTTGCCCGCGCTGTCGATCTCAACCGCACTGGGAAGCCTCACGCCGGCTTGGCTCGCCGGCCCGTTGTCGCCGCCATATGTCGCCGTGGCGTCGCCTGCAAACGTCTCAATGTTCCCGGTTGCCGCGGCAATGCGGCGAACCGCGTGGTTCTCGGTGTCGGCGATGTAGATGTCGCCATTGCCGGCGACACAAACGTCATAAGGGTAGTGAAGCGCCGCGGAAACAGCGGCAGCGCCATTGCCGGAATACCCTGGTGTGCCGATGCCGGCTATCGTTGAGATGGTGCCCGTTGTGGAAACCCGCCGCACGACGTGGTTGTAGGAGTCCGCAAAGTAGATGTTGCCCGCCGCGTCGATGTCGATCCCGCTGGGGCCGTTAAGCTTGGCCGCAGTGGCCGGGCCTGAATCGCCGGTATAGCCCGGCGAGCCGGTGCCTGCGATGGTGGTGATGATCCCGGTTGTTGCATCCACCCTGCGAATCCGGTGATTCTGGGTATCGGCGATCACGATGTTCCCGCCGCCATCGAGCGCGATCCCCTGCGGGTGATGAAGCGTGGCGGCTGTTGCCTGGCCACCGTCGCCGTAGGGGCCGGTGCTGCCGGTACCCGCTACATGCAGCAGCGTGCCGGGGGGATGAATCGTCAGGTCGAAAGCGCGGGCGGCCACGTTGGACTGCGAGTCGGTCAGTTCAATCGTAACGTTGAACGTGCCGGTCTGCGTCGGTGTCCCGGTAATGGTTGTGGAAGGGGTGCCCGACGGTGCAAGCGAGAGGCCGGCTGGCAGCGTTCCGGCAATCACGGCCCACGCGTACCCCGCGCCGGTGCCGTCGCTTCCTTCAATGGTGGCGGTGTAGGGCTCGTTCGGCGGCCCGCTTGGCAGCGACGTCGTTGTGATGCGCAAAGCGCCAGGCAGCACGTTCACCGTGCATTGGTGCGAGGCTATCCCCGTTCCGCCATCGGATACCTCTACCGTGAAACTGTAGACCCCATGCAGCGTCGGGATACCCGAGATCGTTCCCAGCGGATTGCCGGTGCCGGCGGAGTTGAGCGACAGCCCCGGAGGCAGCGCACCACTGATGACGCGCCACAGGTGCGGATTGCCGGCCCCGCCCGTCGCCGAGAACACGTGGGTGTAGCCCTCGTTCACCCTGGCGTCTGCCAAATTGGTGTTGACGATGGTCAGCGACTCCTGGACCATCAAGTCAAACGCAGCCACGCCAATGCTGGACAGCGCATCGCGCGCCCGTACTTCGAAGTAGTAGCGCCCGGGGGTGGTCGGTGTGCCGGAAACTTCACCGGTGTACGGGTCGGTAGAGCCCAGCGACAAACCCGGTGGGAGTTCCCCGTTCTCGATGTACCAGGTGTGCGGCGCCAAGCCGTCCGCCGTCAGGGTCAGCAAATACGGTTGGTTGGCAACCGGGTTCGATACCGGAAGTGGAAAGGCAATGTCCAGCGGGCCGGAAACCTGAATCTCCAGCGCCTGAACGGCGGTATTCATTTGCGAGTCGGTCACCTGCACCGAAAAGGCATACCGGCCGCCTAACTGCGGCTGCCCGGCAATGTCTGCGGACGGCGTGCCGCCGGTGAGCGTCAGGCCGTACGGCAGCGCGCCCGATACCAGCGACCACACGTAGTCCTGGCCGCTGCCCCCGACTGCCGTGACTTGCTCAGAAAACGAGACACCGACCGCGCCGGGGCCCAGATCGGCTGTGGTGATCACCAGCGCGTTCCGGACCCGCAGTTGATATTCCTTGCCGGTCACCCGAAGGCTTTTGCTGACCGCTTCGACCCGGATGGTGAAGACGCCGGCTTCGGCCGGCGTGCCCAGCAGGCGTAGGCTTCGCTTTCCGGCCTCGACAAACATCCCTTGCGGCAGGACGCTGCCCTCGCTCAGCTGGATAGAGGCGTCCATATCCAGCCCCTCGGTCCGGATGCGGAAGTCATACGGCACGCCGACATTCGCATCGGGCAGCGATCCCGGTTCAAGCCGAAACTCCGATTGAGTGCATCCTGACACGGCGACCACAATGCAAACCGCGAGGGCGATAGTGGCGAGCGGGCGGCTCATTTCAGACCTCAATTCGGGAGTGGTTGGCGCGGCGACGCCCGACGCACAGGGCGCACGCCGCGATCAGCAGCACCAGCGCGTTGAACTTTCCGGATTGGTACGAAACCCGGCACCCCTCGTCTTCCTCTTCGTCGTCGTCCGAGTCGCCCTTGCCGGAGCCGCCGGGGGGCTGGCCCTCATCCAGGTCATTCACCGTGATGATGAAAACCTTCTCGTAGAACAGTGTGTTGCTGTCCGTGGCGCGTATGCGAATGGAGAACGAGCTCTGCTGTTCGAAGTCGAACTCTGCGGCGGATAGCAGTTGATCCCCCGAAACGCTGAACATGGTGTTGTCTCCGTCGCCCAGGCCCGCAACCAGCGTAAAGGCATGGGTGTCGCCGACCGTCCGGTCGACTGCGCTTAACGTGCCGACCAGTGCGCCGACGGCCTGGTTTTCATTGATCGCGGCGGCGGACAACTGGATGTCGGTGGGCGCGTCGTACAGCAGGATCGAGATGATGAACTCCTGCTCAAACACCGCTCCCCCCGAATCGGTGGCCCGAACGCGGATTGAGTAGCTCGACTGCACCCCAAGGTCGAACACGTCGGCAGACAACAGCTGGTCCTCACTGATCGAGAACGAGGCATTGCCGGCATCGCGCGCGCCACTGACGAGCGAGTAAGTGTGTGAATCGCCCGCATCAGGGTCCTGCGCCGAAAACGTACCGACCAGGGTGCCGACGGGATGCAACTCAAGCACCGAGGCGTTGGTCAGCGCGATCAGTGTGGGAGCTTCGTTGAGGTCGGTTACTGTGATGTTGAACGTGGCCTCGAACTCCAGCCCGCCGGAGTCGGTCGTGCGGACACGGATGCTGAACACGGAAGCGACTTCAAAGTCAAATGTGACCGCGGACAGCAGGTTGCTCCCGCTGACGGTGAACAGAGCATTGTCCGTATCGCCTGCGCCGGGCACGAGCGCGTAGAGGTGCGTGTCGGCGATGTCGGGCTCGGTCGTGTTGAACACCCCGACGGTCGAGCCGGGAGCAAGGCCTTCGTCGATCGTCTGCGATCCAAGCGTCAGGGCAAGCGGCGCCTCGTTCAAGTCGTTTACGGTGATGACGAAAGCGACTTCGTAGAACAGCGACGTCGTGTCCGTGCCCCGTATCCGCACAGCGAGCACGCCGGCTGTTTCGTAGTTGGGTGATGTAGCAAGGCGCAACTCGTTGCCAACAATCGTGAATGTGGCGTTGTTCGTATCGCCCGGTCCGGTAACCAGCATGAAGGTGTGCGAGTCGCTGGGGGTGGGGTCGGCTGCGGAGAGAAGGCCCACCACCGTGCCGATGGGCGAGTTTTCGTCGACCGATGTGCCGCTGAGCAGAACGTCCGTCGGATTCTGGCCGACCCCAAACTTGCGCACCGAGATTGCGCGGCCCGGGTTGTGCTGTACCCGTCCTACGACGGTTGGCAAGTCCAGCGAGTCGATGACGACGGAAAAAGGGGTGTCGATGTAAGCAAGTCCGTAGTGCGTGTCCCACTCGAGCGCGCCCGTGGGGCTGAAACGGGCTAGGTAGATATTGTCACCCTCGTTTGTGATCTGTGCCGAGCCAAGAAGAAAGATGCGATTCTGCGAGTCGTGAGCGAGTTGCACGATGGTGTCGTCGCTCTGGTCGACATCGTGGACAATGGTGTTCAGCCGCGTGCCGCCGCTGTTGTAGCGCAAGAGTAGCATGTCGAGGTCTGCTGTCGGCCCCGTCTTGACGACCGAGGCAACCCAGATGTCGCCGTTGCCGTTGATGTGCACTTTCGGCAGCAAGTCCGGCAGCGTTGTCGGAATGGACTGGGGCCTGTCGTTCTGGGCGTCCTGCCAGCGGAAGGTTCCAGTGCTGTCATACGAGACAATCCCGGTTGCGTACTCGGTGGTGGCGCACTCGCCGGCTGCGTAGACGTTGCCGGCGGCGTCGGTCGCGATCGACGTCGCCTTGTCATTGCCGTTGAAGTGGTGCTGCCTGACCCATTGTTCACTACCGGTCGAATCGACTTTGATCAGGAGGTAGTTCTCCCACCCTGTAGCCGCGGAGTTGTTGACTACGTTGCCTGCGATGTACAGGTTCCCCGCAGCATCCCGATGCAGGTCGGCAACGAACTCGTCCCGGTCTGTTCCGTAGGTGTAGGTCCATCCCGGGGTGCCGCTGCTGCTGTAGCTGAACAACAGCACGTCGAAAGAGCTGGCTGGACTGGTGGGGGTTGTGCCCCACGCAAGGGTGTAGACGGCGCCGGTACTGTCCACCTGGATGTCTTCACACCGCGCTTGCAGCAGGTTGTTCGTATGCAACCAAAGCAGATCGCCTGATGGCGAATACTTGGCTGTCACCGGAAACCAGCGTGTTTGCGCGGCGTAGTAAACTTCACCGCACACGCAAATATCGCCGGACGGCGCGATCTCGATCGCCTTCCAACGGCCATAGTCGTAGGCTTCGTGCACGCGTACCCATTGCTGGTTGCCCGCGGCGTCGAACTTCACGATGACCGGCCAGTAGACCGGGCTGTCAAAGTACTGGTACCCGACCGCATAAGTGTTGCCGGAGGCATCCATCGCGGACCGGTTTATTTCGACGTACTGGTCTTCCGGTTGCTTGTATTCCGAAACCAGCGACCCGTTGGGGTTGAAAGTTCGCTCGAGCGTGTCCGTGTTGCCGTGGTAGCTGAAAGTTGCGGCCACATGGGCAACGGTGTCACTGCGGAATACCGCGAACGCGCCGGCGGCGTCCGGCCTTGCGACGTTGTCGGTCCATGCGCGGGCGCCCGTGCTGTTGATCAGCAGGGTCCAGATGACCGTGCCGGCGCCGTTGCCGACGATGCCCGCACTGCAGGCGTTGTTCAGCCCGTCCACCGCGATGTCCTGGGCCAGATCATCGACATTGGGTGTGGCGAAGTTGTCGCGCCAGGTCTCCACACCGAGGTTGTCATAGCGCGCCGTAAACCAGTCGTAGTCGGTACCGTTGTAGACCGAGCCGCTGACAACACACCCACCAGTCGTGTCGCGCGCGACGCCGGCGGGCAGGTTGTTGCCGGGCACGCCGCCGTTGAACCGGCGGTTCCAGTCAACGCTGCCCGAGGATGTGACGCGTAGCAGCAGTACGTCTTCGCCGGTGGCGGTCGCGGCGGTCCCGGTGACATAGCAGTTCCCGGAGTTGTCGCAGGCGATGTCAACGGCGGTATCGGCGCCGACTCCGCCGTCGTACGGCACGGACCACCCCACGGCGCCGGATGACGTGATCTTGGCGACGCGCACGTTGACTCCGCCGGAGGCCCCGTCATCCGAGGTGCCGGCGATGTAGACATTCCCCGAGTTGTCGGCCGCCATGCGGACCGGGATATCGTTCAACCCCCAATTCAGGATTTGCGCGCTTTGTGCGACGCCGTTGGTGTCATAGCGCACGACAAGCCAGTCGTAGTCTGTGCCGTTGTGCAACGCGCACGTTACGAAGATCTGATTGGCGGAGTTGCGGATGACTGCCCCGGCGATGTCGTCTTGGCTGGAGGCAAACGTAGCGCTCCAGACAATGTTGCCTGACCCTTGCAAGAACTCCGCCACTCTGACGTCCCAATCGGTGCCGTTGAACACTTCAAACAGCACGATTGAGTTCGAACCATCGTAGATGGCCGCCCGGCCTCGGTCGTCGTTACCGCTGTCGTAGGTGTACCAGAAAGGTCCGCCGCCGGTTCTGAAGACAGCGATGTCCTTGCCGTTCAACCCGTCCGCGTCCACAAGGCCGAGGCCGCCCTGCGGATGTGACGTCATGTAGTCTTTCAGCGTGTCGTTGCCGCCGTTGCCCCAGTACTCCGTATCCCAGACGACCTGCGCCGCGAGCGATGAACCCATTGCAAGAACGGTGGCCAAGGCAAGCCATGCGCGGAATGTGGCTCGTCGCAATGTCGGCTCCTCAGTGGGTTGGCAGGGGATTTGAGTGTACTGACTTGCCTCGATAAGTAACATCAAAACCTCAGTTTTGCCCCAACCCCCCCCCGGAACTTGCGATGCGTTTGTCGCTGACAACCACTCTGCTCTATGCACTGTGTTGCGGTGGGGTACTTGCACAGCCGCAGTTCAGACATGCAAGCAGCTACGACAGCGGCGTTGCGGACCGGGCCGTGCAGCACTGCATGGTTATGGACGACAGCACCGTCTACGCCATCGGCCGCGTCGACGACACACAGCAGGATGACCTCGTCCTATGGGCGCTGGACCTGGACGGGACAACGCTATGGACCCGCATGCTCAGCGGTGCCGGCGACCAGGAACCGGCGGCGCTTGCGCTGGATGGCACCGGCGGCGTTTACGTCGCGGCATACGCGTACGGGTTCGGCAACTCATCGGACTATGTGGTTGCCCGCTACGATGTTGCAGGCAACCAGCTCTGGATCCGCAGCTTCGACCGCGGCAGCAGCGACATTCCCAATGCTGTGGCGGTCGACGCCAGTGGGCGGGTTGCGGTTACGGGGCGGTCAACGCTTGGTGACCCGGAAGCCGTCACCGTGGCGTGGGATGCATCCGGCACATTCCTTTGGTCTGCCGTGTATGGCGAGGGCAAGTTCGACAGGGGGCTTCAGGTCACCTTTGATGCGGCGGGCAACTGCTACGTTGCGGGAATGACGGAGCCGACAATCGGCACCACGAACATGTGCTTTACCGCTTGCTATGACACTGCGGGGAACGAGCTGTGGTCAGCCGAGTGGGGTGTAGGCGACTGCTCGCCAACGTGCGTGCTTGTTGACGGCGATGGCAACTGCTTTGTGTCCCTTATCCAGAAGGTGGGTTCCAGCCAGCAAAGGGTGGTTGCCCTGAAGTACACCAACGCCGGCGTTCTGGACTGGGCTGCGCCGTACTCTGTGGGTGACCCAGCTGGCGGCGACAGGGTAATGCATATGATCCTGAACCCTGCCGGTAGCGTGTTCCTTGGCGTCCAAAGCTACAACGGCACAACATGGGACTATCACCCGCTTGCCGTCAACAGCGCCACGCCCCAGGTGATCGCTGTCTATGACTCGGGGGGACAGGATGAAGTCAGCGCGATCGGCCTCGACGGTCAGGGCAACTTGTTGTTTGCCGGCACCCGCACGAACGCGCCGAACTGGGAAGGGCAGCTCGTCTCATTCAGCGTCACAGGGGCGTTTCAGTGGGCGGTTACGTACACCACAACGAATCGGACCGACATCTACGGCTTGGCGCGCAACGCTGCCGGCGAGATCGCGCTGTACGGGCAAGAGTTCTCGACACAACTGGACCTGATCGTGGTGCGATACCGTGAGAACCTTCGGCCGCAGGGACAGGCGGTCACGGTCACGGCGTACGAGGATATCGACCACCCGATCCTGCTTACAGGCACGGATGGCGACGGCGACACGCTGACATTCTCGCTCGGATCGCAGCCGGCTTCCGGCGCGGTGACCGGCAGCGCCCCCAACGTCACGTACGTCCCCGAGCCCGATTTCAGCGGGCAGGTGAGCTTCGAGTACTCAGTCCATGATGGCGCCGCCACCAGCGTACCGGTACAGGTGACCATCAACGTCCTGCCGCGAAATGACCCGCCCACATTCACTGTTCCGCAAGGTGCCGCGGCCCCCGAAGGCTCTACCGCATTGGAAGTCGTTGCCGGGTTCGCGACCGACATGCTGGCTGGGCCGCCGGATGAAGCCGGCCAGGCACTGCACTTCGTGGTGACGGGTGTGTCCAATCCTGCCCTGTTTGTTCAGACGCCGGGGATCGACGTCAGTACCGGCGATCTGTCGTTTCAGCCCACCGGAGACGCTGGCTCGGCGGTAATCACCGTTGTGCTCGTAGATGACGCCGGCACTGAGTTCGGCGGCTCCGATACCAGCGCGCCGCGCAGCTTTGTCATCCAGGTAGGCCAGCCAGAAACCGGGGGCAACTCGAAGGACGACGGCGATGGCGACGACGAAGAGGCCAAGTGCTCGACCAATGAGTCATCCGGATGGATGGCGCTGCTGCTCCTGGCGAGTTCTCTGGCGGTGCTCACCGCCAGAAAGGTCTGGGATGCTTAACCTTCGCCGCGTCTGGTTGGGCATGCTGCTGGTCTGGCCGATGGCGCTGGTCGCGCAACCCGCGGTGACAGGGGTGAGTCCTTTTCAGCACCAGCACGACGCGGTACGCGGCACGAATATTGTAGCCACGTTCAACACCAACATGAGTGCGCCGGGTGCCGGAGCGATCGCCGTCCACGGCCAAAACAGCGGGCGCCGGACGGGGGCGGTCACCGGCGGCGGGACAACCCAGTTGACGTATGATCCCGCAGTGGACTTCCATGCCGGAGAAGAGGTCGAAGTCTCGCTGACGACCGGTTTGCAGGACAACGCGTCGGCGCCGCTTGCGGCGCCTTTTGTGTACCGGTTTCGCACAAAGACCGCCGCTACGTCCGGCAAGTTCATGGACGAACAGTATCTCTCGCCCAACAACGACACCGACATAATCGCCGCTGCCGACTTTGATGGCGACGGTGACATCGATCTGGCGACGGCAACAGTATACGGCCAGAACCTCATTTATCTGAACGACGGCACAGCCGGATTTGCCACGACGAAGAACTGGGGCACGGGCACCGACACCGGGCACTTTGTTCGAACAGCGGACGTCAACGGCGACGGCCATCCCGACCTGGTGCAGATGGAGTTCGAACGCATATCCGTGTACGGCAACGATGGCGCGGGCACCTTCACCTTGCTGAGTTCAAAGACCTGGCGGACAAGAATCTGCGCCTGTTTCAGCCTGGCCGACATGGATGGCGACGGCGACGTAGACATCGTGGTGGCCTCTTCTGACGATCAGTCCTACCGCCCATCCGTACTCCCCAACGACGGCAGCGGGTACTTTGGCACGCCTATCCCGTTTGCCTTGAACACGATCGAATACTGGGCGCTGGAGACCGGAGACCTGGACAACGACGGCGACATCGACGTCGCGCTGGGTCAGCACAGTTTCATTGAAGTGTATCTCAACGACGGGTCCGGCAATCTGACGTACCTGTCCAAAATTGGGTACAGCCCTTCGTTGCAGATTGAAGACATCGAACTCATGGACGTGGACAATGATGGCGACCTCGACTACTTCGCCGCGGCGTACCAAT
>CAZNBU010000042.1:0-14547 GCA_964571035.1 uncultured Planctomycetaceae bacterium
GCTGCAAACGTCATGGAGAGGAGTTTCGACGATACATCAGTATGCCCAACACGCAGGACGAGGTTGTTCCAGCTTCCGACGGTTGCGGCCGTGCCATGAACCCGGATCTCACTGATCAACGCGCCGGCGGGAATGTTGGCAAGTTCGCTGGCGTCGTACGCCAGTTGGAACCTGGTCTGGGTGCTCCCGAACGGAACGGTCGTGGTGCTGAGCGGGTTGCCCGGAAGGCCGGCTGTTGCCTGCGGCGCCGTCACCGCAAACGTCACTGAGGTCAGCGGATATCCGGACAGATCCTTCCCGCCGTTCCACGTTGCGCTCGTGGTGCCGGCAAGTTGAAACCCGAGTGTCTGGCCTGCCGTAAGCGGCGCAGCCGTCGTAATTGCAAATAGCAACCGTGACGGTGTAGCGGTTGATACGGTCAACGCCGGTGCGAAGGTAAACGTGGCAGCGCCTGCTGTCAGGCCGGTTGTCGTGCCGAGCACCGGGTCCGCGCCATCGACCACGCCGTTGCTGTTGATGTCCACGACCAGCTTCGTGCCGGCAATGGAGGCGTCGGACACGGCGCCCAGCTTGGCGAAGGTCAGCGAGCTAAGGTCACGTGCAGCGCCCACGGCGGTGGCCCTGAGGTCCATTACCACCTTGTCTGTGAGCGGCACGCCGTCGAACAGCGAAACGAAAGGTGCTGCCACCGTAAGGAACTGGTGATTTCCCGGCGCCGGGTCGTACAGCATGTTGATACCGAAGTTGCCAGCCGTGGTCGAGACTGTGCCGATCGACGGCACCGGCCCGGTGTTGGTGCCCGCCGTGGTGTAAATGCGATTCCGCGCCGTGTCGCCAATGATGTTGAACCCGGTGCCGATGCGTCCGCGCCACATCAGGTCTACGTTGATGCCGCCACCCGCATAGACGTAGGGCCGGTCGAGCGGGAACCGGTAAATCATGTTGGCGCCGATGCCGGTGATTTTCTCCGGCGCGTACAGGTCACGCTGGAACACCAGTGTCTGTGGCCCGGTCACGTTATCCTCCCAATGTGACACGATCCCGGTCGGCGCGGTGGCTGAGCTGGGCACTTTGTCGGAGCGTCCAAGCCTGATCTGGAAGTCGACAAACGTGGGGGAGACCGCAACGTTTGTGCCGTGGATCTGTATCTCGGTGATCACGTTGCCCGAGAGGAGCGGCGCGATTTCTCCCGCCGCGTACACGGTCATCATGCGCTGGTAGCTGCTGCTGTTGAACGGGATCGTGTTCGTAGTGCCGGTCGTGGGATTGCCCAGGTTGAGCACCGGCGGCGAAACGGTCCGCGTTGGGGAGCTTAGCGGGTAACTCGTAAGATCCGTGCCGGAACTCCATACCACGCTCGCAGAGCTGTTGATGCTGACCGCGAGTGTGTCGCCCAGTGTCAACCCCGAATAGTCCAGGGCCAGCAGCAGTCGCACCGGAACGCCTGTCGTAAGAGCTTGCAATGGCGAGCCGCTGAAAGTGAGAACACCGCCGGCAAATACGCCCTGCATAAGCGTGGTATCGCCCGCGTCCACCATGCTGTCGTTGTTGTTGTCGCGAACAAGCTTGACCAGGCTGACCGACCCGTCCGGCACAGTGCCGGACTTGTTGAATGTAATGGCGTTGATGCTGGCGTTAGGAGCGTTCGAGATCAGCCCGACAAAGTTCAGATGCACGGCGTTCACACCGTTCTGGAGCATCGTCGGACTGGATGAGGTCTGATTGGTGAGTACGTTCCCGGTCGGCGGCGCCCAGCGGAAGGCGTCGGTCGGTGTCGGGAATGTGTTCAGCGCTCCGGGGCGGGCAGTTGCCAATGCACCCGTCTGGTCCTCAATCGCGATCGCGATACCCGTTGGCGGCGCGCTGATGTTCTGGGCTGTGGAGTAATGTACTTCGATGACGCTCGTTGCCGCGTAGAGAACAATCGCGAAGTGAGCTTTTTGCGCGCCGGTCGTGTTGAACACCGACACCTGGTCGTAAAGGATCACGAACCGGTCGGGTGAGCTGAGGCGTTCGACTTTGACCTTACCGCTTGTTGCGTCCGCGGGGTTCAGGTCACAGTAGCTTCCTCCAATCCAGTTGTTCGGCTCTGCGGCGAGCGGAACCGCCGTAGGCGGCGTGCGCATCGTGACCGCGCTGGTTGTCGCCGGCGTGCTTCCCAAGCTTATCCACCCGTTCGAGTTGACGTAGATCGACGTGTACGTCACGCCGTAGTAGGTGAACGTGAAGGGCGTTGGCGTCGTCGGGAAGTTGACAAGTTCCTGGTTGTCGTCCTGCGCCGCACCGGCGGCCAGAACCGTGCCGGTCGTCGAAATGTTGTGCGTGTTGAAGTCGTTCGTGATCGACGAGACGATGTAGTTCTGTGCTGACAGCGCCGCGCACGAAAGCAACAGCGCAAGCCCGACCAGTGGCACACTGCGATATCGAGACATGATTTCTCCAACTACATGGCGGGGCACGCCGAAGTTGGCCGGTCTTGCAAGCGCACCTGCCTGGTGCACCACTGCGGTTTCACGGCCAATCCCCACGATCGACTGCCGCCCGGGTTCGCTCCGTGCTTCAGCCAGGCCGGACGAATCCTGACTGCGGAGTTTGCGGCGCCAGGAAGACGCCGCGCGAAGATCACTTCACTTGTGCCGGCTGTGTGAGTGCACGTGCGTGAGTTCGTGCGCGTCAAATCTTGACGCACTCGCGCTGGATGAAAGCGCATGACGAACCGCGGCGACAACAGGAGTGCAGGCCATACAGTTTTCGGGTACGCCCCTATTGATACAAACAACAGTTATCAAGTGCAATTGTTATCGATGCGAATCAATCTAGGATTATAGGACCACGAGTCGTAGTCAGTGCCACCAATGGTTGGTAGTTGGGTCGGGGTGGCAGCGATCGGGTTGTGGCAGCAAAACGGGGGCCTTTCGGCCCCCGTTTGCAGTCACTGCTTCTTGATTCAGCCCTGCAGACGCCTGCGCGCCCAAAGCGAAGTTGCCAGCGTGGCGACCAGTGCCAGGAGCCAGGTTGAGCGACCCTGGTTCGCTGCCACGCACCCGTCCGGCGAAGTGTTGTCCGCGGTCGGCGCGGTTACCTTTACGGTGACATCGAACAGCACGTTCGATATCCCGTCGGTGATCGTCACCGTGAACCGGTGTACCCCGACATCGCGATTTTTCAAAACGGCGTTTGGAACAGCATAGATCGTGTTTCCGGTCTGGGCGATGATGAACCCCGACCCGCCGTTTGGGTTGCCTGGCGCCGCTGCATACCCGACCAAAGTCGGAGCCTGGCCGGTGTTTACATCCGACAAAGTGGCAATCTCTTTGGGTGCAGCGCGTCCAACTTCGTGCAGGATCGAATACGGCGTGGTTGTGCTGCCGTCACCCTCAACGCCGGTCGCCGGTGCATGGGTTGTGGCGACGTTCAACACAGTGATCGATACCGTGAACGTGACCGGCGTGGTTACGTTGTCGCGGATCACGATCGTGTAGACGTACACACCGGGGTCGTTGTCGCTGTCGATCGTGCCCGTCCAGGCCAGCGAGGTGGCTGCCGCAACCGGGCCCGGAGCCGTAACGCCCGAGATGCCGCCGCCGGTAACACTTACGACCTCGATGGGATCAGCTTCGCCGTCCGTAAGCGCCAGAAGGGCATTGGCGGTCAGGGCCTCACCGGGCCCAAGCGAACGTGTGAACCCGGCCGCCTGTGTGCCGGAGAAGGAGCTCCCGGCGGCAAGACCTGCCGTCGGTTGCGTGTTGCCGCTGGTATCGACGACAACGCGCACGACGATGCTTACGGATGCAACGCCGTCGGAAACCTCAACGGTGTAAGAGTGCTCACCCACGTCGGCGACCGTCAGTTTGGCCGCCGCGGTCATCGTGATCTCGCCAGCGTTGCCGGTGCCGGCAAACGTGGCTGAAAAGATGTTGCTCGGGTTTGCCGGATTGCCCGACACCGAGACCTGCGTAAGCGTCTGCGCGATGTTGGCGTCAGTGACGGCAGCCAAGATCACCGTCGGCGTGCTGCCCAGCCCGCGGGTGGCTGTGTACGGTGTCGCGGGTGTGCCGTTGCCGCCAGCGGCGTTCAACCCGCCGACGTGAGCCGCCACGATGTTCAACACTGTGATTGAGACGTCAACATCAACCGGAGTTCCGAACACGTCATGCACCGTGAAGGTCCACGTGTAGGTGCCAGGATTGGCCCCGTTCGCGTTTCCTGAGAACGAGATCACCGTACCCGACGGGTTGTTGCTGGAGACTCCCGGCGCTGTGATGCCCGCGGGGGCGGATGGCAACACCGACACCGCTGTCACGTTGATCGGGTTGGCGTCGCCGTCAAACAACTGCAGCGTGAAGTTGGCGCCCAGGGCAACCGGGCCAATCGACGCGGCGTAGCCTGTGGCGGCTGAGCCCGTGAATACCGAGCCTGCCGGCAGGTTGATTGTGGCATCGACGTTCGAGCTGACCGCGAACGTGAACGTGAACACGGTTGTGTTTACGCCGTCGTCCGCCGTCAATGTGACGAGATAGTTAGCCGACGGCACGTCGAATACACCCGATGTCGGGTTGACGGCGTAGGTGCCAACGACCGCGGCACTGGTCCACTCGGAGAGCACGACGCCCTGCGGCAGTGGCGCGGTAATGTTGACTGCCAGCGAAGTCGCCTGCGAGTTCGCGTCACTCACCTGGATCGCAAGGTTCTGCGCGCTCAGCGGCGTGTTGAACTGCACGTTGACCGTGCTTGCATTGGTGACCGGGCCGCCCGCACCGACTCGGTTTACCGTGATGACCGGCGGGGTGTTGGCTGTGCCGGTGACCGTGATGGTGTACACCGGGTCAATCAGGTCGTTGCTGTTTACGGTAACCGTGAAGGAGAAGGGGCCGCTTGCCGCGGGCATGAAGTTGACATCGAAAGTCGTCGAGTTGCCAATGGCGACAGTGCTCGATACCGGCGCGGTAGCGATGACCGAGGTGATGTTTGTGCCCGGCGTTGCACTGGTCCCGGTGATGTTGAGCGTCTGGCCACCATTCAGGTTTGAGGCCGTGAAAGTGACCGACGACAAAACGCCCAACGGGAAGGGTGTGGTTCCGAGGCTATGGGTGGATCCACTCGGAATCGTTGTGCCGGAGGGACGCTGCAAGTCGAGATCGGAGCCTACCACGCCCATCACCGTGAAACTGAACGGGTTGCGGCCCGGAATCGGGTCGTTGTTGGCAATGCTGAGTACGAAGTCGAAGGCGCCGCCACCCGTCGCGTCGACGGTAACCACAAAGGTGGTCGTGCCGGACGGCGAAACTGTCGTCAGAGATGGCTGTGCCTGCACCACGGTGGTCGGATCCACATTGGATCCCAGAGTGATCGCAACCACCGGTGTCCCGGTAAGCGACAGGTTAAGCGACCCGGAGTTCTGGATGGTGAACGTGACGTTTGTTGCCGTCAATCCGAACACGCCTGCGTTGTACGTGCCGCCGTCCGCAATGCTGGTGGTGCCGCGCAAGACCTCGATATGAGGCCGCGGTGGCGCTTCGTGTGCGCCGGCATCGCGCTCTGGGCCGATCGGCCTTGCGGTTCCATCAATGTCCACGGTAGAGGTCGAGCCCACGGCGCGGTCGATCGCCTCTGACCCACCCGTGAGGTGAAGGTCGTGCGGCGCGTTGGCGCTTACCAGCAACGGATCAATTTCGATGCCATTGATGTCCCTCCCGCTGGCCTGCCATTGGGTGAAGTCGCCAAAGGTCAGGTTGTTGCACATGTTGGCGCCGCCCGCCAAGAAGATGACGTTGCGGTCCGCGATGGTCGGAAGGAAGGTGCCGGTTGCACTGTCCATGCGGAAGTACGGCACGCCCGCGGCGGCCGTAAGGTGGACAACGTTATAGCTCAGGTCGGCAAAAGGCACCGTGTTGCCGTTGTTGAAGAAGACGCTTGAGCCCACAGATGAGGGCGTGTGCACGATGGTGTTGTGTCGGATGACCCAGCCCGTGCCGATACGGCGGGCGCCGATTACGCCCTTCATGCCGCTGGCGTACAGTGTGCCGCCGTCACCGAAACAGTTCCAGCACATGTTGTTTTCGATCGCAAGGTTGTTGGTCGCACCGGCGTTGCCATAGAAGAAGATCGCGCCACCCACGCTGATGTCGTGGATCTTGCAGTTGCGAATGGAGACGTCGCTTACGGCCGTGGACGTGTAGGAATGAATGCCGAAATTGATGCCGCCGGAGATTTCGATGCCATCAACGTGCCAGAACCCGATGAAATTGAAGCACAGGGTTCCCGTTGAGGTGCTCGCAGCGGCGCTGACCGCGCCGGAGCCCGTGATGACCGGCGACTCGCCCGGGCCTCGCCGGATAGTAATCGTGTTCACTGCACTAAGGCCGGGGATTGCAACGGTGGTCGCGGCGTTTGCCCCCAGTTGGTACGAGCTGCTGGAAATGAATGGTCCGCCGTCATCGTAGAGTTCAAGGACCCCCGGGCCGGCGAGCCCTACACTTTCAATGATGTCGAAGGCTTCGCCCAGATCGGCCAGGTCAAACGTCCCCCCGGGGTTGCCATTGGCGATCGTGATCGTGCCGCTGAGCGGCGTGGGAGACGTCGCCTTTGCCGACTGGATGGGGTAGGACGACGAACTCGGGCCCGGGCTCCAGGTGACGCCGGCTGCCGACGAGATCTCAAATTGCACCGTCTTGATAGCCGGCAGGGTGGCAGGGATCGAAACCGCCAGCAGCAGCGGTACCGGCGTGGCAGTGGCTACGGCCTGCAGAGGAGCGCCGGCGAATGTGATCTGTTTGCTCGCCAGAGTTCCAGAGCCGAGAATGGTGTCCGTTACGTCAACCAACCCGTTGGCGTTGTCGTCACGAACCAGCTTTACGTTGCCGATCGCCGCGTCCGAAACCGTGCCGATGTGGGTAAAGGTGATCGAGTTCAGATTCTGCGGCAAGTTGACGGTCAAGGCATTCAACGACATCACGACCGTGTCCGTCTGCGGCGGGTTCAGGACAAACGGCCCCGAGCTGTTCATCAGGAATGCGCCGGTGCCGTCGGGGCTGTAAATGAAATCTATTCCGAAGTGCCCCGATGTAGAAAGTGTGCCGGTAGCGGCGGGTGGCGTCGCGGTGGAGTAAACGCGCGACCGCGAAGCATCCGATGAGATGCTCCATCCCGTTCCCGTCCGGGCTGTCCATTCAAAATCCACGCACAACCCGCTGGTGCCGTTATAGAGGAAAGGCGTTGTAAACTGGAAGCTCCAGATTGACGGTGAAGCAGTCCCTGGAAGCTGTGTCGGCGTGAAACTCGGTGCGCTGATTACGGTCGTCTGTGCGCCCACGTAGTTTGACGTCCACGTGCTCGACATGGCGGTTATGGTTGTGTTCGAATGCGCCAGGCGCAGCGCAAAGTTCGTAAACTGCGGCGGAGCGATGCTGGTGCCGTGAACACGAATTTCGGTAATCGCGGCGGACGCGGGCATCGAGGACATTTCCGCAGCCGAGTACACAGTCATCTGCCTGAAGTACGTGCCATTGAATGGAATGGTGCTTGCAGGACCGTAGGGATTGCCAATGTTGACCTGCGGAACAACACAGGTCGCCGTACTGCCAAGGACCGGGTAGTTGGAATTGTCGGTCCCACCGCTCCAGGTGATGCCTGCCCCGCTTGCAATCCTGAAGCTCATCGTGTCCCCAAACGTCAGGGCAGCCGCGGACGAAACCGCAAACAGCAGGCGCTGCGGTGCGGCTGTGGTTACGCTGAGCGGCGGAGCGATGGCGAACGTAATGCTGCCCCCGGACAATCCAGCCGGCGTGCCGAGCACCGTATCGCCGGCATCAACCTGTCCATTACCATTTACGTCGACAACGAGCTTCGCCACCGAAATGGCGGCGTCAGGGACGGTTCCGGTTTTCGTAACTGTAACCGAACTGATGCTCTGGGACGAACCAACCGCCACAGCCGACAGGTCGAGCATGACTTCGTCCGTGACGGGAGCGGTGTTGAGAATCCTCGGGCGAGCAGGAGCATTATTCGCGATCGAAACCGCGTTACCCGGAGTTGGAGCAAAGGCGAAGTCGATACCAAAGTCTCCGCTCAGGGTCAGTGTTCCAATCAATGGGTTGGTGCTGGGGTTCGCGGACCGGTAAACCTTGTGGCGGTTGGCGACTGCGGAAACGTTAAACCCTGTTCCGACGCGGCCCTCCCAACTCATGTCCACGCACAGGCCGGCGCTGCCGTTGTAGACGAACGGCGTAGCGAGCTTGAAGTTCCAGCGCGTCGGCGTGGAGAATCCCGGCAGTGCTTGCGGTGAAAAGTTCTCCGCGTAGAGGACAGTGGTCTGGTTGCCGGTAAAGTTGTTCGTCCAGGTGCTGCTCATCGCATTCGGCGCAGTGTTGGAGTACGCGAGCCGCAGCATGAAGTTTTTGAAAACCGGCGGCGCCACAGACGTGCCGTGGATGCGGATTTCCGTGATCAACGATCCGGCCGGGATTGCCGCCAGTTCGGCCGCCGAGTACACGGTCATGTTCCTGTAGTAGATCCCGGTACCGTTGAACGGGATCGTGTTTGTGGCGGGAAGCGGTGTCCCCAGATTCAGCTGCGAGAAATCTACAAGCCAGGTGGGCGAGTCCAGCGGAAACGTCGACACGTCCGTGCCGCCGCTCCATGTCAGCGCTGAGGCGCCGGCAATCGAGACCTGAATCGTGTCGCCCAGGGTTAGGGACGACGCATAGCTGATCGCCAGCAACAGCCGCAGAGGCGCGGCCGTTGGTACGTTTATCAACGGCGTGCCCGAGAACGTTACGCTGCCGGCAGCAAACGCACCCGTACCCAGAACGGAATCTCCTGCATCCACGGCGCCGTTCGAGTTGGTGTCCGCCACCAGCTTGACGCTCGAGATCGAACCATCGGGCACGGTTCCCGTCTTGCTGAAGGTGACCGAGCTGATGGTCCGCGTCGTCGTGAAGGCCCAGGCTTCGGAGTCAAAAAGAACCTTGTCGACTGCCGGCGCGTCGGTGATGACCTGTCCGGCCGACTGATTCACCAGCGCGACCGAGTTGGCTGGCGGCGTCCACACAAAGTTTACGCGGTAGCTGCCGCCGTTGGCACTGACAGTGGCTGCCGCATGGTCAGCGGCCGGGAGTGTCGCGGTTGTGGTGTAGGCTCGTGAACGCGGACCTTCGCCGCCGGTTGCCGCAGTGGCGACGCTCCACCCGGTGCCCGATCTTGAATCCCACGAGTAGTCCACGACCAGCGAGTCAGTGCCGTTGTAGATGTACGGCGTCGCTAGCGGAAACACGTACCACTGGCCGCCCGGAAAAGGCTGTGTCGCAGGTTGGAAGTTCAAAGGTGAAGACGTGCCCGTGTCGCCCAGATACGTGGTCAGCGAGGCGCAGTTCGTGGCGTACGTGGTTGACAGCGCGTTAACCGTGATCGCCCCGCTCAATGGCCCGATTCGCAGCCGGAAGTTTCCGAACGTTGGCGCAGTCGTGATGACCGTTCCTCCAACCCGGATCTCCGTAATCACCGCACCCGCCGGCATGTTGATTTCGGCTGCGGTGTAGGCGGTCTGGAATCTGGTGGCAGGACCGGTCGTGTTGAACGGAATGGTGTTGTTCATGTTTGAAGTGTCGCCCAGCAGTCTGGGGAGCTGAGCGGACAGCCCTGCGCTGCAGATTGCAACTACGGCAACAGCAAGCAGCGCTACGAATCTTTTTGACATTGCATTCCTCACTGGTTTTCCGTCGAACCCGATAGTTCCGGTGCTGCGCCGGGTTCGCTCGCGGCAGACCTTCGTTTCAAACGTGGACATCACTGGTCTATCCTTGTGTTGATCCGACTGCGCGCAGCCACCGAGCGTCGTCGCAGCCGGAAACTTTTTCGTAGTGCAAGTTGGATCGGAATTGGGACTCAAGCGTTCGCGGAATCACTGCAACCGACTTCGCCGCGGGCCGACCTTCTCAACTCAGGCAATCAAACTTGTTCGATAAGGAACGAGATTAAGTAGCGCGGATGGGCGATTCAAGCACTTGCCGAGGAATTGTGTTGAATATGTGGTATGATACAGCCGTGAAACGCAACATGAGCACAACATGTTGTTGTGGTTGTACCACGATTTGTAGTACTAGCACGGTCAACTCACGTAAAGCATTTCGTCAGTGCAAGTTACGCCTGAACTCGTGGTGCCCGTTCGTCACTCCGCCCGGAACCAGTGAGTTGCAGGAGAACATGCACCCTCGATTGCGCGGGGCGTTCGTGCGGCTGTCCCGGAAACAAGTTTGCGCAGTGGCCTATTCGCGGACGAGGTCCCACTCGGTGCCCATGTTGTCGTCGCGGATGAGCTCGAGCCCTTCGGTGCGGCTCAGGATGCTGGAGCGTAGCTCCATGGCTTCGAAGGCTGGGGTGTCGTCGGCGAGTGTGTCGATCAGGCCGAGAATCGAATCGAGCGCTGTCTGGTGGTCGTTGCGGTCGGGGTGAATCACCGCGCGCCCGTCAATCGTGTAGCGCAGCAGGGTCTCGCGCCACGCGTCGCGGTTGGGCAGCAGCGGTGAATCGCTGACGATCACGTTGTTCAACACCCGCACTACATGAGGAAAGACCGCGCAGGCTGTGCGCTGTACACGCGGCGCGCCCGTGGTGTTGTACAGCGCCACGCCGCCGGGGTTCAGGTGCTCGCGCATCAGTTGCAGAAATTCCACGGACAGCAGGTTGGTGGTGTGCGCGCGCCAGTGCCAGGTGGTGTTCATTACGATCGCGTCAAACTTCTCGCCCGGGTGGCGGTTCAGCCAGCGTCGCCCGTCGTCGATGACGATCTTGGCCTTCGGGTTGTCCAGCAGGCTTGCGACTTCCGGGTGCTCGGGGATCAACTCTAGGTACCCGGGGTTGATCTCGACGATCACCAGCTCTTCCAGCTCCGGATGATGCACCATCACCTGTGCCCACGATCCGCTGGCAAGCCCGATCATCAGCACGCGTTTCGGCTTCTCGCGGAACGCGCCGATGGCAAACGCGCGCACGATCATGTTGCGGTCGTCCATCAGGTCGACGTTGAACACGCCGTCGTACATGCCGCCGCCGTAGACCGCGCCGGCTTGCGTCACGGTGATCACGCCGTGGCGGTTCTCGACCACGTCGGCGAACTGCTGGCCCTCAAACTCCTGCTTGTACTGAAGCCGCTCAAAGAACTGCGAGAACCCCGGCCCCGTGACGAGAATGCACACCAGCGCGATCCCGGCGCATGTGGCGAGTCGCGCGACGGGCCGCCCGCCTGCCATCAACGTAATCGCACCCGACAACGTGATCCCGAGCAGCGCCAGCACCATGTTGATCTGCGCGGTGCTCATGAAGTCCATCAGCACGAACCCGGTGAGCAGGCTGCCTCCGGCTGCGCCGACAATGTTGAATAGATAGAGGTAGCTGAGTCCCGATCCCGCGCGGTGATCCGGGTTCAGCCCGTAGTGGCAGATCAACGGGAACGTTGCGCCCAGCAGGCCAGCCGCAATCGTCACGAGCGGCAGGATCACCGGGTAGGGGACCACCGTCGCCATCCGCGCAGAAAGCGGCGCAACCAGGAACCCGGCTGCATTGGCGGCCAGCACAAACGTTGCCAACGCCTTCAACGCGGCACGGTCAGGCGCACCGCGGCAGAAGCGGCGCGAGAACAGCGATCCGAACGCGATTCCCAGCAGGTACGCGCCCAGCATGGCGGCGAACGCCATCGCGCTACCGCCGGTGACAAACGAGTGCACGCGGAACCACAGAATCTCGTACGACAACGCAATGAACCCGGTCAACCCGACAAGAATCGCCGCCGCCCAGAACCGGGTGTCGCGCGGTTTGGCTTCTTCCGCAGCAATCGACTGAACTTGCTCGCGCTTGCGCAGCGCAAGGTCCAACACCACGGCGGCAGACGCCACAGCCAGGTTCAGCAGGACCGCCACCGACACGGCGCCGTGCATCCCCATCCATCTCATAAGGAAGAGAGCGACACAAAAGCAGGCCACAGCCGAGCCCAAAGTGTTCACGAAATACAGTAGCCCGACCGACCGGCCGACATTGCGCGTATGCGCCACAAGGTGCGCCGTCAGAAGCGGCAACGTCGCGCCCATCAGCAGTGTCGGCGCCAGCACCAGCAGGAAGGTGAGCAGGGCGGTGACTGTCGTCGGCGCGGTCAGGGTTGCCTGTCCCACGGCGTCGAACAGGGCCAGGGAGTAGTACCCGAACGCTGCGATGCCCAGCTCAATGGCGGCGAACGAAAACATTAGCGGTAGGCGGCGGATGCGCGAGATCAGACCGCCCGCAAGGCTGCCAAGACCCAGCCCGAGCATGAAAGCCGTGACCACGACCGTCACGCTCTCGACGTTGATGCCGTAGATCGCGAACAGTGCACGCTGCCATACAAGCTGATAGACCAGCGCCGGGAAGCCCGAGGCAAAAAAGATGACGCTCACTGCGGCCAACAGGGCAGTTGGCCGCTGATTGGATTCCATGGTGCGCTCCGCCCGGCAGCTTGCAGGGCCGGCCATGCGGCGACAAGGGCGCGTTCAAACTTCCCGGTCATGACCGCACGGGTTGAACGTACTACAATTGAGCTGCACCAACGGAGCATCCATGGACCTGCTTTCATTTCTCGCGCACGGCGACCACGTTCACATCGACACGGTGCACCTCGCGCTGTGGACCGGGTTGGGCGCGGGGATCCTGCACACCTTTACGGGCGCGGACCACATGGCTGCACTGATGCCGTTGTCGGTCAACCGCAAGTTCAAGGCGGCGTGGCTTGGCGTGCGGTGGGGGATCGGACACACAGCCGGCGTGCTGATTGTCGCCATCATCCTGCTTGCCATCCGCGAGACGCTCACTTCGAGCGCGGCGCTCGACATGACGTTCGTCGAGGAGTGGGGCGAGCGGTTGGTTGGCGTGATGCTGATCGCGCTCGGCCTGTGGGGCGTGCGAACCGCGTTCCGCAAAAACATCCACGTGCACGAGCACACCCACGACGGGGAAGAACACGCGCACCTGCACGTGCACAAGGACGACGCTCACGACCCCGCCGACAAGTCCACCTGGCACGCCCACCTGCACCGGCACGCCGCTCTTGGCGCCGGGACCCTGCACGGGTTAGCAGGCATGGCGCACTTGCTGGGAGTGATTCCGGCGCTGGCGGCCCCGACTCTGCTGGTCGCATTTGCGTACTTGATCGGTTTCGCTGTCGGGTCCATCGCAAGCATGGCGGTGTTCGCAGGCGGGTTCGGCGCCATCACTGCAAAGCTCGGGTCGAAGTCACCGGCGGTGCTGAAGGGCAGCATCTACGTTGCATCGATCGCCTGCGTGCTGATCGGCATCGCGTGGATTGTCCTGCCGTTCACCGGCATCGAGTTGGGCCACGAGCATTGATGCGCGTCGTCAACTCACGAAGAATCGCATGATGATGAAGTAGACGGCAAGCACGACCGACGTGCCGATGCCGAACCAGCTCCACGCCTGCAAGCGACGCCCCGGGCGCGCGGTGGCGGGCACCTCGGCGCCCATCATCGCACGGTGATTCAACCACGCCAGCGGCGCAGCCGTAACCAGCGACAGCGTCGTCGCCACGTCCGCCATCTGCGGCAACGAGCCGGCTAGGAAGCGGATTACCAGCATCGACCCGATGGCCAGCGCGATCAGTGAAGCCCAATACACGGGGCGACTGACCGCATCCGGCACGCCCGCTGTTTCGGGACCTTTGAACCGTGCGACCAGTGTGGCGATGGCGCGCGGAAAACCGTCGATGACCGTCAGCGTTGTCGAGAACATCACCGTGAACGCGGAGACAGCCACCACCGGGCCGGTCCACTCGCCAAGATTCTGCGTGTACAGCGTGATGATCTGACCGGCAAACGCCGCCGGCTGTGCGGGGAACTCCTGTCCCGACCCGAACATCACGCCCGCGCCCATCAGGATGAAGCACATGGCGAGGATGGTGGTGCCGATGTAGCCCACGTCGAAGTCGATCAGCGACTCACGCAGCGTCGGCGCGTGGCCGGTTTCGCGCCGCCGCGCCAGTGTCCATAGCGAGTGCCAGATACTGATGTCGAACGCGCTCGGCATCCAACCGATCAGCCCGCAGATGGCGACCGCGGTGACCGACACGGTGATCCAGTCGCCCTGCGGCAGGATGGCAAAGCTGTCCCAGGGCAGGCGCGGCAGCACCAGCGCCGTGGCGGTGAACGTCGTGATGCTCAGGACGACCACCACGACCTTGATGATCTTGTCCAGCCATTTGTAGTGGCCGATCAGCAGCAACCCGGCGCACACAACCGTCAGCAGCACCGAAAAGAAAATCACCGGCGGCAGGCCAAGGATCGGATCAATCCGCCCGATCACAGCCGAGAACAGCGCGGCTGTAACGGCTGTAACCGCGGCCTGCACAGTGAACATCGTGCCGAGCGTAACCAGCGCATACAACGCAAGCGCCCAGCGCCCCTGCCTGCGGTAGCCCTCCAGCAGGCTGGTGCCGGTGGCTGCGGCATAGCGCGGGCCGAACTGAAAACCGGGGTACTTGAAGAAGTTGGCGAACAGCACAATGCCCACCAG
>CAZNBU010000043.1:0-14410 GCA_964571035.1 uncultured Planctomycetaceae bacterium
GTTCCTTGCGAGCGGTGTCGTTGTCACCGTCCTGCTTGGCGTAGTACGCGGCAAAGAACTTCATTTCGTTGACGCGGTCGTGCTTCGCAAAGGCCTTCAGCAGCGCCTGCGCATCTTTGCGGGCGCCCTTGTGGTCCTTGTTGAGCATCGACTTGATCTTCGTGTTCGTGATACCGGGCTCAACAGCGCGCTCATCCTTGGCTTTGACCAGCCCCGGCAGCACTTCGTCGTAGACTTCCTGCACGCGCTTGCCGACTTCAGCCTGGTTGTTTCGATCCATGGTGCCCATCAGGGCTTCGCCCAGCTTCAGGTGAACGTCCACGCGGCGGGCGTCCTTCTTGCCCAGCTTCTTGGCAAGCTTCTCGTACAGCTCCAGCGCTTCGGTACTCTTGCCGAGGCTGTTGTACGCGTTCGCCAGCTTGAGGGCGGCGTCAACGTCTTCGGGGTTCTTCTTGTGGGCCTCTTCGTATTTCGGAAGGTTGTCTAGGCCGTCCTGTATGTCGCCGAACCACTTGATGGCATCCTTGGGCGTCGAAAACGGCGCGCCCACCTGGCGCATCAGCTCGGTGCCTTCGGCATCTGTGACGACAAACGTCGGGAAGGCGCGAACGCCGTACTTCTGTAGGGTATCCTTGTCCTTGTGGTCATAGATCATGACCGGGACGAACTGCTTGGCGATAGTTTTTGCGAGTTCTTCATCGGGCCAGACATCACGTGCCAGCGCTTTGCACGGCCCTCACCACGTAGCGGTAAACTCGATGAACAGGCGCTTCTTCTCGGCTGTCGCCGTCTTGAGCGCGCCTGCGTAGTCCTCGGTCCATTGGACGCCCGTGGCCTGCTCCGCGTCTCCGCCTTCCTGGGCAAAGACAGCCGGGGCAGCCAGGACAGCCAGGGAGAGGACGCCCAGCATCAGCGTCGTCTTCATGCTTCCTCCTGAGTGTTTGACCAGCACTGATGCCTTGTACGAGTCAGTCGAGCCGCACAAGACACCCAAAGGGATAGAACACTTCGGAATGGGACGGGTGTCCCCTTTCCCAAATCCGCAATGGAAACCGGCCTTCGCATATGCAAAGATGTTGCGCATTGTTGTATTGCGTATCGGCGATGGGGGCCGCATGACCACCGAAATCACCACCCGCGTGAACGACGACCAGATTCGCGAGCGCCTTCGGCAGCTTGTGAAAACACGCTCGCAGAGCGACCTCGCCCGCAAGACCGGCACGCTTGTCAGCACCGTCAACCGCTACCTCAAAAGCACCAAGATCCCCGCCGAGTTCTGTACCGCCGTGATCAACGGCCTCGGCGTCAACCCGGCTTGGCTGATGACGGGCGAGGGCACGCCGTACCTTGCGGACGTAAGCGCGGGCACCAGCGAGATGGCGACCAACCTGCTTGAGCTGGTGGAAGCCATGAACCAGGTGGCCAAAATGAAGCTGGGCGCGCTGACCGGCCAGCACCACCTGAAAGTGCTGCGCGAGCTCAACGACGCGCTGGAGCGCTACGAAAACCTGCGCGGCGTGCTGAACCGCCGCACGGTCACGGTGTTTCGCGAGCTGCTCGACAACCTGAAAAAAGCCTTGCAGGAGATGGATGCCGCCCGCGCCGGCGAAATCCGCAAAGCTGCGCAGCAGGTAAGCCGCCTGTGCGACGACCCGCAGCTCAACGTCGAGTTCGATAACCTGCAGGAATTCTACGAGCACATCTTCGGCGACCAGGTGAAGGCGCTGGAACTCTCGCGCAAGGTGTTCGTGAAAAGCCTCGCCGCCAGCGACGTCACCATGGACAAGGAGCACGCGGCGCTGGCGATCAACCTGATCGTGAGCCTGCACCGCGCCGACCGCGCCCGCGAAGCCCGCCGCATCTGCCGCGCCACGCTGGCGCTGTACGAAGACGTCGGCCGAGACTGGGGCCGCTACAAGCAGATGCAGGCGCTGCACGCCGTGCTGAACATCGAGCTGGGCAACCTGCGCGAGGGCCTGCGCGACCTGCACGACACCTACCCGGTGCTGCCGGACCAGCTCAAGCGCAGCTTCAGCGGCAAGCTGGTGGAGACCATGCTGCTCAGTGGGCTGACGCCGCTGCCGTACGCGACCGCGATCGGCGAGGACGCGACAAGCAAAGCGGTCGCGCTTGTGCGCTTCGCGGCGCTGATGGAGGACTTCGAGCAACTGGGCCGCGTGGTCGAACGCTACGAGGGCGACGACCGCACGGGCCTATCCGACGACAGCATCTGGCAGGTGTGGGCGCACGGGCTGGCTGCCACCAAGGGCGAAGCCAAAAAGGCGCGCGGCGAAGACGGCGACCCGCTGACCGGGTTCGAATCCGCGGTCAACGCCGAGCGCGGGCGGGTGGCAGTGCGGCCGACACAGGAGTTCGCCTACGCCGTCGCGGGTTCAACGCTCGCACGCGCCGCGGGCAACGACAAAGCCGCACGCAAGTACCACGACGACGCGCAAACGCGGCTTGACTCGCTCGACCCGACCGTAAGCCCGCAGATGCTGGCGCTGGCGCAGCACTGGGCCAACGCGCTGGCGCTGTTTCCGGAAAACAGCAAAGCCAAGTCAGCCGCGGCATCGCGGGCAATGGCGTTGGGATTCTTCCGGGAGTTCTTCGAAAAGGGCGACGGAAGTTACGCGCGATTTTTGTGAGCAGGAGCCCGAAGCAGTTCGCAATGCGAACGAACCGCAGGCGATGCACTGCATCGCCGAGGAGGCGAAGGGCCGACGCCAGCAACCGGGCTCGGCCCTTCGCTTGCGCTTCGGGCTCCTGCTCACTCGATGAGTTTCAGCATCAGGTCGTCGAGCTTGCTTTCCTTGTAGATTGGGTAGTCCTTGTAGCCTTCGAGCACTTTGTTGCTGCCGGGCACCATGATCGAGAACCCGCACCAGTCGCCCGCCATCTTCTCGCGGAGCGGCGACACGCGGTGGCCGGTAATCAGGTCATCCTTTACCCACTTGCTGAATTCGTCCAGCGGTTTGGTGTCCAGTTCATTCGCGGCGTACAGCCCCTTCAACAACGCCAGCCCATCCACGAAGTACTCGCCCGGCATGTCGAAGCACGTGCGCATGGCTTCCTCATTGCGGGTGCGGGAGTACTGGCGCGCCAGCTGCGGCTTCTTGAACTCCTTGACTTCAAGCAGCGGCTTCAGTACCGCGTCCAGCTTGGCGGGCAGGTCGGCAAGCGCCTTTTCGTTCACCGTGGTGTAGGTGACGAACATGTTGTCGGTTTCGTGCTTGCGGATCAGCTCGGCCAGCGTCTTGCCGTCTACGTCGGGCTTCTCGCAGATGTCCTTCGCCATCTTCGTGTAGTAGTAGTTCGGCGCGCCCACCACCGTCTGCGAAGCCATCACGTACGGCGCCGTGCTTCGAAACGCGTGGTAGTTCTCCAGCGCGCCCTTGCCGCATTGCTGGATGAACACCAGCTCAAGCTTGCCGGGCAGCGTCTTGCGCCACTCGGCGAGCACGTCGGCGACTTTGACCGCGTGAAGCCACTCACGCTTGCTCTTGCCGGGGCCGCCATCGTTGGACATCTCCGACAGCTTGCCGCCGTGATCCAGGAACACGACCGCGTAGCGCTTGGCTTTGTAGTTCTCACGCGTCCATTCGAGTTGCTCTTTCAGCGTCGCTTCGTCGCCCGAGTCTTCCGTCTTGAGCTGGGTGAACCGTTCTTCGCCCTTGGTGGCTTCGTAGCGCTTCATGCCGTCGCGGTCGGTGAAGTCGGCAAACGTGACTACGGCGACGTTGTCGGTGGTGATCCCGTCCTTCAGCATGTCCAGGATCGGCCGACCGCAACCCTCAAGGTTGTTGTCGTAGGCCATGTAATAGAAGAAGACCCACTCCCACTCCTTGGGCGCGTCTGCCTTCTTTTCGGCCGCCGGCGCCGGGGACTCCGGCTTGTCTTCTTCGGCGATTACCGGCGCGCCAATCAGCAGCATCAGTGGCAGCGTGAACGCGATCAGCTTCAACATGACTGGCCTTTCTTCAGAACTCGCCGTCGAACAGGGGGATGGTGTTCTCGTAGTCGGCTTGCTTCTGGTCGCCCACCAGTGTCCGGGCCTCGACGTACTCGCCGGTGGACATGTCCATCAGCTTGGCCGTCAGGGGCAGCATGCCGGCGCGGATGCCGTTGATGAGGCTGGACTCCTTGAAGGGTCCTTTAAGCTCACCTTTGACCAGCACCTTGAACGCGCGCGTCTTCGGGGTCATGGGTGGCAAGTATAGCGAACGGCGGGTGTTGGGTCAGGGCTTTCGGGCTCCGGGTTTGGGGTTTAGGGAGCGACTCGGATTGCCGCCTTTTCCCTAAACCCAAAACCCCGAACCCAAAACCCGATTTTTAGGAATGCATCTACCCGCATAAGCGGTTATATGCATGCCATGGACGAACTGGCCAACATCTTCAAGGCGCTGGGCGATGAGACGCGGTTGCGCATCATGGCCCTGCTGCTCCACCACGGCGAGCTCTGCGTCTGCGACCTCGAAAACGTCATCGGCGCGTCGCAAAGCAAGACCTCACGCCACCTGCGCTACCTGCTGCACGCGGGTCTGGTGCGCGACCGCCGCGAAGGTGTCTGGGCCTACTATCGGCTGGCCGGTGAATCGGACGACCGCATCAAACTGCTCCGCCAAACATTGAAGAAGCTGCTGACGCCGCAGCTCATCGCCGACCTGGAAAAGAGCTTCCAGGGGTGGTGCTGCACGCCGGGGAGCAACTGCTCTCCCGCCGCCGGCAAGGCTTTGGCGGGCAAGCCCGCCGCGCTGAAAGCTACGGCGGCAGCCAAGTGAGGAACCATGAAGACCCGCATTCACATCAGCCTGCCCGTACGCGACCTTGAAGCCAGCAAGGCGTTCTACGCCAACCTGTTCGGCGCGGAGCCGACCAAGGTCAAGCCGGACTACACCAACTGGCGCCTCGATCAGCCGGGGCTGCACCTGTCGCTGGTGCATGCGCCGCAGGCCGCAGAGGCAGCCAACCCGGTGCGGCATTTTGGCGTCGAGCTGTTCGACCAACAGGACCTGCACGAGTGGCGCGTGCGCGTGCTGCAAGGCGGCACGGAAGTGCGCGACGAAGAGCAGGTGGTGTGCTGCTACGCCCGCGCCGACAAGTTCTGGGCACAGGACCCCGACGGCAACGAATGGGAGTTCTGGGTAAGAAGCGCCGAAGCCGAAGAAATGAAAGGCGCCGAGCAAGTAGCCAAAGAAGGCGAATGCTGCGCCCCCCATGGAGCAGGCGCCCCAATGAAAGCAGGAGCCCAAAGCGCCAGCGAAGGGCCGAAGCAGCAAGCCGCGTCCGCCTGCTGCACACCAGCACAAAAGGCTGAAGCACAAGCCGCCAAGCAAGGCTGCTGCTAACAAAAAAGCATGAACGCGAAGGGGCGAAGTGAGCGAAGGCCGCGAAGAACTGCAAAAACGGGTTGGAACAGGACAGACAGGAATGGCAGGACGACTTTGTCCTGACTGTCCTGCCCGTCCTGTTACCTCAAGCCTTTCTTCGCGGCCTTCGCGTGATCTTCGCGCCTTCGCGTGAAGTAGTTTGAAAGCACCCGATTCAAGAGAAGAAATAGGGATCCAACAGAGTGCTCGCCCGCAAATTGATCGCCGAAGCCTTTGGCACATTCGCGATGGTCTTCGCGGGCACCGGCGCGATTGTGATCAACCAGGTCAGCGGCGGCGCGATCTCGCATGTCGGGATCGCGCTTACGTTCGGCCTGGTCGTCATGGCGGTAATCTATGCGTTTGGCGAAGTCAGCGGCGCGCACATCAACCCGGCTGTGACCATCGCGTTCTGGGCAGCCGGCCGCTTCAAGGCGGGCATGGTCGCGCCGTACATCGCGGCGCAGATCACAGGAGCGCTCGCGGCAAGCCTCCTGCTGCTGGGGATGTTCGGCGACGTAGCGCACCTGGGCGCGACGCTGCCGGCTGGCACGCCGGGGCAATCGTTTGTGCTTGAGATCGTGCTGACGCTGATCCTTATGGCGGTGATCCTGGGCGTCAGCACCGGCGCGCGCGAATCCGGCATCATGGCGGGCGCAGCCGTCGGTGGCGTGGTCGCGCTGGAAGCCATGTTCGCCGGGCCGATCAGCGGCGCGTCGATGAACCCCGCTCGCAGCCTCGCGCCCGCGATCGCCGCGATGCACTTTGAACATCTGTGGATCTACGCGCTCGCGCCGGTGGTCGGCGCGCTGGCGGCGGTGCCATTGAGCGCAGTCATCCACGCACGCAAGGCAGACAGGAAAGCGACATGACAGCCCGACGCAAAGTGCTGTTTCTCTGCACCGGCAACTCCGCGCGAAGCCAGATGGCGGAGGCGCTGCTCAACCACCTGGCGGGCGACCGCTTTGAAGGGCACAGCGCAGGGCTTGAGCCCAAGGGTGTACACCCGATGACGCTGCAGGTGCTTGAGGAGATCGACGTTGACGCGTCAAAGCACACCTCGAAACACGTGCGCGACTACCTGGGTAAGGAAGTGTTCGCCGACCTGATCACCGTGTGCGACCACGCGGACAAAAACTGTCCCACGGTCTTCCCCGGTGTGCAGCGCCGCTATCACTGGGGGTTCGAAGACCCCGCCGCGGCAACCGGCACAGAAGACGAGCGCCTGGCAAGGTTCCGCAAAGTGCGCGACCAGATCAAGACGCGAATCGCAGAGTGGCTGGGCAACCCGAGTGTCGGTTTGCGGCCGTAGCATGACGCTGGGGTGGGACCGACAATCTTGTCGGTCCGGAGATACAGCGGGCCCGACAGGATTGTCGGGCCCACCCCAGGTTTGGCCAGGTCACAAGCTAAAGCCCCACACCGAATTGCATTTCGACGCCGTTGAGGACGTCGCGGCCGGTGCGGATGGCGATTTCGAGAACCCCGTTCTGCACGCGGGCCATGGCGCTGGCGCCCGCGCCGGTGTTGCTGAGCAGTGCGTTCAGGAACGACTCGATCTTGCTTACCGTGGCGTCGGCGTCGTTGGGCACGCTCAGTCGGCCCTTGGCGCGGATCACCGCTTCGCCTATGCGCGCAGCCAGCAACTGGTACGCCAGCGAGCCCATCTTGCCCTCTTCCTCGGCTTTGCTGGGGCGATGCACCGTGGGCGCGAGCAGCACCCAGGCGGAGTCGTGGTTGGGCTGTGCCATCAGCGGCGTGAACCCGGACTTGTTCAGGTCTTTCAGGTGGCGGTCGGAAAGCACCGCGCCCAGCGGGAACTCCGCGCCGTCGCGCGCTAGCGTCGGCAGGCCTTCCACCTCGCCATCGCCGACGCCGGTGTGCTGCGTGGGCCACCCGGTGCGCTGCATGCTTTGCGCGACTGCCGCGCCGATGATCCACACCGGCGAGCCCCACAGCGGTGGCGCGTCGATGCCCTGCTTGCCGCGCGTGTGCGCGGGCCGCGACAGGTACGGGTTCATGCCGGCCACAAGCCAGCGTGATTCATCCTTGTCGCGCAGGCTGCGCCACTTGTCGAAGCGCGCGTCGTCGAACACGGTTGCCGACGCGCTGAGCCCCGCCAGCTTGACCATGTCGATGCCAAGAAACTCTTCGCTGGCTTCGAACACGACGGCGCACTGAAGCTGCCCGCCGCTGTCGCCCCACTGCTGAATCAGCTCAAGGTGCGCCGCGGAATTGGTGAACGAGTCGGCGACCAGCACCATCGCAAGCGGCACTTCACTGGCGCCCGACAACTCGCGGTTGAACACAGCCGCCTGCCAGTCATCGAACGTACCGTCATAGACCTCGATGGCTGCGCCCTTGCCGCGCTTGCACAGCAGGTGCAGGCCGCGCCAGTTGCGCTCAAGCTCGTGCAATTGCGGGTGCATCAGCACGGGCGCCAGTTGCTTCTCCAGCACCTTCTCGGCGGCAGCGATGGCTGCGCTGACGTCGATCCCCTTCTGCCCGCCGCCCATGCCGGCAGCGAAGGCGTCGATGGCTTTGCCCGCGGTCTGCTTCTTCGGGCCGTCATCGACCATGTTGAAGATGCTGTCGATAGCGGCGTCGCCGGAGTCTTTCGGTTTGCTTGCGGGTGCCTGCCCTGAGCCTGTCGAAGGGCCCCCCGCTTTGTCGAACACCAATTCCAGCGGCTCGCGCAAGGCCGGCACCGCCTGGATCGCAGCGAGGTCGCGCTTGAACTCGGCGGGTTTAAGAGTGCCCGCCGCCAACCCGCGAGCGCGCTCGATGAAGTCTGCAACGGGAGCAAGCGCGGGGATGCGCGCGGCCACGTTGCGGGGCTCAAAGTCCTTGATCGACTTCGGCGTGAAGTCGATCTCGACGGTCTTGCCGCTGCCCAGGTGGCTTTCGACCTCGAAGACGGCGCGCGGCCACAACTGCTCCAGCACCTTGTCGAAGTCGTGCGCGTCGATCTGCACCGGGTTGCGCGCTTCACTGCGGTTCGCGCCGCAGAAGTTGCCGACCGCCATCATGCGGAACGGCATCTCTTTCAGGTCGGGCAGGTCGCTGCCGCCAAACCCCACGTTGCCCTTGAACCCCTTCACCTTGCGGTCGTCGTCCGGCATGGCAGCTCTCCCGATCGTTTGGCGCATCCTACAATGGGAACGGGGACTGTCCCGGCGTAGTTGTGGGACAGCCCCCGTTGTCGCGATTGCAAAGCTGGTATCAAGAAGCGGGGACAGTCCCTTGCAGGGACAGTCCCCAAGGCGCTAGCGAAACACGCGTGTAAGCAGGTCCTTGACCGCGCCGTGCAGGCCGGCGGCTTCGCTTTCGCGGTTGCCGGCTACGTTGAGCGTCTTGATCTCGTTGTTCTCAAGCCACTCGCGCACACACTTCACCGCGTAGTCGGTGGCTTCGGCGTTGAGGTCGAGGTGCAGAACGTGCTTGCCGTGCTTGCGCGCGAGCTCGGCGGTCATCTTGCTGGCGCCGCCAAGGCGGCCGAACGTGCAGACCAGCGTGGCGTCGCCCTGGGCGACATTGGCTTCGGTGCGGTCGGGGTAGTCGCGTGAATCGGTTTCAGAAACCTGATAGCGGGGCGGGATCACGCCGTCTTCGGCTTTGCGGCCTTTGGCGCAGTACCCGCCGTGAGGAATGCCAAGCTCAATGGCTGCGTCCAACGCGCCGCGATCGGCGCCGGTCTGTCCTCCGGAGATAATGGTGGCAACTGCAAGCTTCATCTTTGTCCTCATGACCTAAGCCTTGCTAGTGAGCGAAACAAAAGAGCCGTGGGTTTGTCCCACAGCGTGGCCGAAATATAACGCATCATCTGGTAACGACCGAAGGAAATCCGCGATTCCCGAACGCGCGCGGGTTCAGTTTTTGACTGCGTGGTCTAACTGTGTCGTGAGTTGCTTGCGGCGAAATTTCGACGCGCGAATTCATCGGCGAAGATCACGCGCAACAACTTCGTCATTCGCGTCCTGACCGGCCTTTGACTTTCCCCCAACCGCGCCCATACTGCGTGCGCCACGGCATATGGGGAATTTTCCCCGGGAACCTGGTGTGAATCCAGGACGGCCCCGCCGCTGTGACCGGGAACGAAACCGCGAGATCCATTGCCTCGATATGAGGGGCGAGAAGGAGCGGTGTAGGGGCGACCCTTGGGTCGCCCGCCACAGGCAACGCCTGCGGCGTAATCAAGCCCGGAAGTCAGAAGACCTGACGTGGCGCGGCACGGCTTTGACCGTGCCTATGCATGGCTGCCTTCGCGGGAAGGCGGCACAGTTATTTCTGTGCAATCTTCCCGTACGCCCGGCGGCTATGGTTCTGCGCGGCGAGGGCCCGCGCCGGACGCGCGCATTGCGCCATTGCGGGCAGTACGGAGTGTTTCCCATGCGTCTTCTGTTTGCTTGTGCCGCGCTTGCGGCGGGCGGGTTGCTTTCCGCCCAGGTCAGTTTCTTCACCGGTCCAGCCTCCGGGTTTGAGATCACCCAGCACGACATCGCGCCCCCCGGCGGCGGCAACTTCTCGCTGCCAGGCGGCGTGGCGTGGGACCCAGCCGGCCCCGACTTCTACTTCTATGACGCCGACAACACGGTGATCCGCCGCTTCGACACGACGCTGGCCGCGCCGGCAACCACGCCGCTGCTGACCGTGCCGAACCCGGTGTTCGGGCCGTACGTCGATTCGATGGACTTCGACCCGTTCGTGACCACCGACCTCTACTTCGTTGAAAGCGGCGCGCAGGTGATCCACAAGGCGCGGCGTTTGAGCGCCGACTCGCTGGACACCAGCTTCGGCACCGGCGGCATCGTCACCGCCACGCCGTATTCGTTCTATCCGTTCGATCTTGAGTTCGACGCGTTCGGCCGGCTGTTCGTCATCGGCTCCAACGGCAGCACACCGGAAAGCGGTGTCTACATGATCGACAAGACCACGCTTGCCGCTACACAGGTCGTGGACATCTACGGCCCCGCGGGCGCGAATTTCTCCGGCCCGATCGCGTTCGACGCAGCCGGCAACCTGCACATCGGCCTGCCGCCGATCACGTTCAACCCGACCGATCCGATGCGCATCGTTCGCTTCAGCAAGGCGGCGCTAGACACCGCCGTGAACTCGGGCGGCACGACGGTGCTCGACATGAGCGACGGCACCATTGTGGTGGACGCGGCCGACGGGTTCCCCACGGCAGGCAGCATGCTGTTCCGCACGGAAGGCGGTGCCGAGGTGCTGTACTTTGTCGGCACCAACACCGGCGACGTCTACCGCTCGGTGATCTCGACACGCGCCTACTCGGTGTTTGCGTTCGGCGCGGCGCCCCCCGCGGGCGAGGTGTTCTTCGCCACCGCGCTGGCTGCGGAATCGCGCACTTCGGCGTTCCGGCCGTACAGCGGCGACACGACGCGCATGATCGTTTCGATGGTGCACCGCGACCCGACGTTTGTGGTGCTGGGCCACGGGCTGTGCGAACTGACGTGCGTTTCGTCGAGCACCGTGATCACCGACCTTGAGATCACGGACGCGCCGACGACGGTTGCAAACGGCACGGCGTTCCGGTTTCAGGTTGAGCTCCGCGACACCACCGGCGCGCCGGTCGGCGACAACGCCGGCATCGAAGTCGAGATCCTGTCCGGCGGCGGCACGCTTTCGGGCGGCACCTATCGCATCGCCAGCAACGGCGTTGCGATCTTTGACGACCTGATGCTCACGGGCGCCTCAGGCAACGTCATTCTGCGTTTCAGTGTTGCCGGCGGCACCGGCACAGCCGACAGCGCGGCGATCAACGTTGCGACGAGCAACTCCAGCAGTGGCAAGTCCAACGGCGACTCGTCCGGCAGCGGGTGTACCGCAAGCGGTGATGGCGCGACGTGGCTGGCGCTGTTTGCGGCCCTTGGTCTGCTCGCGGCGGCGCGGTTGCGGCGCGCGGACGCTTAGCGTGTCGTGCAAGTAACGTGGCATCGCGGGCGGGCCTGAATTTGGCCCGCCCGCCTCATTTTCGGGCGCGCCGTGGCGAGTGGAACCGTTTTTGCATACCTTTAGCCCTGGAGGACAGGTTGAAACACGCGGCCCAAACATTCGCGTTGGTCCTGGCACTGCTGGGGTGCGCCGCCGTCACGTCTTCCGCGCAGGACGACACCCCCAAACCCGAGCAGCCAAGGCAGGATGCCCGCCCGCCATCCGGCCCGGACGACCTGTACGCACCGCTGCCGACCGAGGGGTTGTTCGAAGGCGCTGTCCCGCAGCGCACCTTCAAAACCGTCATTCTGCTCGCGCCGATGCCCGGTGGCGCCGACGACGTGATGGAAGACCTGCCCGAGTGGATGCGCGCTGCCGCGGGCGGCCTGCGCCTGATGCTTGAGCAGCAGATCGACTACCTGCCGCAACTGCACACCGAGCAGAACCCGCGCCGCTTGATGCGCTATCACGCCCGCCTGCGCGGCGACAACGTACCTCGGCCGGGCATGGAGATTGCCGCCGGGCAGAAGGTCGAGGTCATCGAATCGGTCGCCCGCTCGCTCGGCGCGGACTATGCCCTGGTGCTCAGCTTCACCTTGGCCACGGAAGAGCAGCCGGCGAAGGCGTTGCTGACGCGCTATCACCGCACTGATGGCGTCGGCAAGCTCATCGAGATCGCGCTGGCGCGACCCGACAAAGATCAGCCTGACCGCATGGCGACTGCGCTGGACCAGGCGGCGCGCGACGCCACCGAAGACATCGGCGCCACGCTGGATAGCGACGGCGCGGCAAAGCCCGTCCCGCACGCGCAAATCCCAAAGCTCGTGAAACTGGACAAGTCGCTCAAGCCGTTCGTCGAAATGCGCACACAGGTTGAGTTGGGCGAGTACAACCGCGCGTGGATCGCCTGGGAGGAGTTGCGCAAGCTTGAACCCGACTGCGGGCGCGGCGCGTTGCTGGCGATGGAGGTCTTCCGCTCGCTGGCTTCGCAACAGGGTACCGAAGAACTGACCGAAGAAATGCGCGTGCGCTGCATCCGCACCGCGATCGAGGGGCTGAAGCACTCTCCTAACGATGTAATGCTGCGCGGCTCACTGCCCTGGAACGCCTTCATCCTGCACGCGCGCACCGACTGGGCGCTGGGTGCGCTGAAGCAGGCGCTCAGCATCGACCCGGGCCACCCCAAGCTGCTCGAATGGCACGCGCTGGTCGAGCACTACTGGAACCCTGACCGCACCCTGCAAGCCAAGTGGATCCTGAAGCAGGTCGAGGGCAAACCCACCGATGGTCGTATCGAGCTGGTGCTGGGCAACCTGTACTTCGGCACGCAGAACTATGCCGAGGGCGTGGAGTGGTACCTCAAGGGGATCAAGCTCGCGCCGCTTGAGCACGAACTGCATTTCAGCCTGGGGCTCTGCGGCACCTACGCCGGCGAGCAGTTGATCAAGCGCGACCTGCCCGGCGAAGCCGGCGCCGCCGACCGCAAGCAGGCGGACGAGTTCTTCGCGCTCGCTTCTGATCACATGTGGGAAGCGATCTCGCTTGACCCACTGGAGGTCGATTACGCGTATGACTTCTACCTGCGCTCAGTGACCAACAGCCACACCGTGCTGCCGTCGCGGCTGGAAGATGTCGACCGGCTGTTTCTCGTGTGGGCTGCACGCGACGGCATGGCGAGCACCTCCCGCACCGGCAAGCTGGACCGCGTAACGGCGCCGCTGATCCGCGACGCGCGCATCGCCGCGCGCAAAGCCGCCAAGGCTGCGAAGCCCGGCGACGAGCACTTCGCGCTGCACGCCATGGCGCGCCTGCATTTCGCGGCGGCGGACAGCGACAAGGATGAAATCATCGAGTCGTTGCGCGTGATGAAGCACTACGGCCTGCGCCCCGACATCTACCACGGGTTCATGCGCACCTACGGCCCGCTCGTGAAGTAGTTTGCGATCGCGTTCGGACCTTCGACGCTGGCCGCCCGATCGCCACCCGCCTCCGGAACTACACCACGCGACGATGCCACGAGCGCTAAGGACGCGACGAAGGACCGCCGCCGGTTTCCCGTTCTCCTGCCTCAACCCGCTTCTCTGCTTTGGGACTGTTGACGAACATCAGCGGGAAAACACTCCATCCAGGCACAAGGTCGTGGCGTCGTAGCGCTCGTCGCATCGTCGCGTGCCGCAGTTTCACGGGTTTGACGGCCACCCGCTTTGCAACTCCGCTGCGGTCCAGCATATTGCGCGCATGGCCACTGAGCGCGCGCAGCTTCTTCATGAATGCACCGTCACGAAACGGACCGACTTCGGGCACGGGTACTTTGAGCTTTACCTTGATGCCCCGGCGCTGGCTTCGCAGATGTCGGCAGGGCAATTCGTGAACATCCGGGTGCGCGATGGTTTCCTGCCGTTGCTGCGCCGCCCGTTTTCCAGCTTTGACATCCTGAAAGACGTGCGCGGGCGCGCCACCGGTATCACGCTGCTCGGCCATACCGTCGGCGTCGGCACCCGCTTGCTCAGCCGCATGGACCCGGGCAGCAAACTGCATCTCAACGGCCCGCTCGGCCACGCGTTTGAGCCGCCGGAAAACCCCGACACGCGCATCTTTATGGTGGGCGGCGGCATCGGGCTGGCGCCGTTTCTGCACCTCGCGCGGCAATGGGGCAAAGAGCGTGAGCTGGTGCTGCTGGCGGGCGGTCGCTCCCAGCGCGACCTAGGGTTCATGAAACGCTTCGCCGACAGCGGCGCGAACATCCTGCTTGCCACCGAAGACGGCAGCGCCGGCGTAAAGGGACGCGTCACCGTGCTGCTGGATGCTGAGCTGAAAGCGCTGAAAGGCAAACCCGCACTGGTGCTGACGTGCGGCCCATGGGCGATGATGGCGGCTGTCGCGAACATGGCGGCGGCAGCCAGCGTGCCCGCATACGCCAGCCTCGAAAGCATCATGGCTTGCGGGTTTGGAGTGTGTAACGGGTGCGTCGCGCAGGTGAAAACCGACAGCGAACCCGGGTTCCGCTATGCCAAGACCTGCGTCGAAGGCACGGTCATGGATTGCGCGACGCTGATCTGGTGAGAGTGAACTAGAGCCCCCGACGCAAG